>NZ_JABUMQ010000181.1:0-22419 GCF_013336645.1 Myxococcus sp. CA039A
GGGCTGTTGCGCGCGTGGGCGCGGAAACGGGTGGACGCGCGGGCGCGGCGGGGCGGGCTGGCGCGGCCTTCTGCGAGGAGTGATGGAGGAAGAGGGCGGCGGCGACCACATGCTCACAGGGGTCCACCTTCCCCTTGCAGTCGCACTCCCAGATTTCGTCCTCGGGATAGAGGACGGTCGTCACCGGCGCGGGACGGCCGGTGGCGCGCACGCGCAGCACCGTCTCCTCTTCACCGACGGATTGCACCGAGACGGCGCCAGCACGAGCGAGGCCCATGCCGGCGGACCAGGTCTCCTGGCGCGCTTCCTCCTGGATGGCTTCGAGCAGGTCGGCGGTCGCGGACATACGAGGACCGCCTCCCTAGCTCCGTTGGAGGACCCGGCGCAATGCTCGCCTGCGCCGGGCCTGTAGGCGCGTGGCTACGGGTAGGTGTCCAGGTACGCGCGGTGGCTGTTGGAGAACTCGAAGTTGGTGAACTTGTCCCAGTTGATGGACCAGGTCATCAGGCCCTTGAAGCCGGGGTAGCCCGCGGTGTTGCGCAGGACGTACGTGCCGCCGAAGGACTGGCCCTTGAGGAGGTAGTCGAGCGCCTTGTGTACGTTGGCCGGAGTGGTGTACCCGCCGCCCGCCGCCTGCGGGGAGGAGGGCAGGCCGATGAGAATCTGGTCGGGCCGGAGCGCGGGGAACATCGCGCTGGCGTTGCCGCCGACGGGGAAGCCTCGCAGGAGCATCTCCGCCATCGCCACATGGAAGTCCGGCGTGCTCTGCGCGTAGGCCCGGCCGTCGAGCGCGGTGACAGTCCCGGTGTTGTAGTGCTGCACGTGCAGGTACGTCAGCCTGTCGCGCAGCGCGTGGATGACGGGCAGGTACGCGCCCCAGGGGCCGCCGTATGCGGCCATGCCACCCTGCACATAGGCCGTCTCCGGCGCCATGGTCAGGATGAAGCCGGAGCCATTCTGGTTGAGCAACTGGCGCGTGGCCTGGATGAGGTTGGAGATGCGCGGCGTGGTGGGATTGCGGAAGTCGGTGTCGCCGCCATTGAGCGACAGCGAGCTGCCCTCCAGGTCCAGGTCGAACCCGTCGAAGCCATAGGTGTCGATGAGGCCCTGCATGGTGGTGACGAAGTTCTGCCGGGCGGCGGCGTCATCCAGGTGCACCGTGCCATTGGCTCCGCCGATGGAGATGAGCACCTTGCGTCCCTGGCTCTTGAGCAGGGCGACGTCCGCCTTGAAGTCCGCGACGCTGGAGTTATACGGCGTGAAGGCCATGTTGCCGGAGCCGGCGCCGCCCACGGGCTCGGCGAACGCGACCTGGATGACGTTGAACTTCGCGGAGATGTCGCGCAGCCGGATGTTCGTCGACCCGTTGTCGAAGTTGTGCCAGTAGCCGACCAGAATCTTGTTCCCCACCGGCTGCGTCCCCGTCGTCGTCGCGGAGATGCTGTTGCTCGCGGTGGAGCGGTTGCCCGCCGCATCGCGGGCCTTCACGGTGAAGGTGTACGTCGTGTTCGCGGCCAGCCCCGTCACCGTGACGCTGGTGGCCCCGGAGGTGGTGGCGGACGCGGACGCGCTTCCATTGACGAACACCTCGTAGCCGGTGACACCCACGTTGTCCGTGGACGCCCCCCAGGACAGCGACACGCTGCTGCTGCTCACGCTGGTGGAGGCGAGGTTGGCGGGAGTGGAGGGCGCCACCGTGTCGTTCGCCGGGCGGGGTGACGTCGTCACGCTGTGCGCGGTGCTCGCGGAGGAGCGGTTGCCTGCGGCATCACGGGCCTTCACGGTGAAGGTGTACGTGGTGTTCTCCGCGAGGCCCGTCACGGTGACGATGGTGGCACCGGACGTGGACGCGGACGCGGCGGCGCCGCCGTTGGTGAAGACCTCGTAACCGGTGACGCCCACGTTGTCCGTGGATGTGCCCCAGGACAGCGACACGCTGTCGAAGGTCTTCGCCGTGGACGTGAGCGAAGGTGGCGTGGAAGGGGCCTGGGTGTCGGGTGGTGGATTCCCCGTACGCTCCAGCCACAGGGCCAGGACGTTGGGGGGCTCCCAGCCCACGAGGGAGAAATGGGACTGACGGCAGTCGTAGGCCTTGCCTCCATAGGAGGCGATGTCGCCCACGGTGTACTGCGTATTGGGGGCCCAGGCCCCTCGGTCCGCCGCGAAGGCGGAAGCGGGAAGCAGGGTGCTGAGCAGGGTGACGAAGGCCACCAGGGCGATGAGTGCCGCCCGGGGGAGGTGTCCTGGAAGCTGCATGGCGTCTGCCTTTCGGCTGGGAGAGAACGAAGAGAGCGGACCGCCCCATTTTTCGGGTCAATCCCTTCTTTTCGTTCTCTTCCCTCACGCCGCGCGCGGCCTCGTGGTTATCCCTGAGGCGTGAGGGGCTTGCCGGCTTCCTGGAGGTGGTCCCGCATGCGCGCGTTGGCGTCCTTCTGCTCGGGTGTGGACCCGGTGTCGAAGTCCGACAGCTCGTACACGCGGCGCAGCTCCAGTTCGACTTCGCCGCGCCCGTCGATGGAGGGCCAGCGCTTCAGCCACTCGATGGCTTCTTCCTTCGACCGCACGTCAATCATGGTGAAGCCCGCGATGAGTTCCTTCGTCTCCGCGAAGGGCCCGTCCAACACCCGGGGCTGGCCGCCCGAGAACTTCACGCGCGCACCCTGGGCGCTCGGATGGAGTCCCTCGCCGGCGACGAGGATGCCGGCCTTCATCAGCTCCTCGTTGTATTTCCCCATCGCCGCGAGCAGTGCCGCGTCCGGCACCTCACCGGCCTCCGTGCTCGCGTCGGCCTTGCGCAGAATCAAGAATCGCATCGTCGTCGGTTCCCTGGTGGCGGGACGGTGGGGCTGTCGGGCCTTCCGTCTCGGGTGGTGCTGGAAGAACGAACGGACGTTGGTGAAATCGACACGCGCTGGCGCCCCTCGCTTCAGGGGAGGGATGCGCTCCTCGCCACCGGACCGGGCGAGCGACCGGCTCCATGATTTCTGGCGCCGCACGCCCCAATTTCCAGAGAAGGACGCGGGGCGGCCTGTCATTTCACGGGGTTGAAGGCGGCGCACAGAAATTTAAAAGGCCGTGTCGATCTCCCGCGAGCCTGTTCGACGAAGAAGTAGAGCCCGGGACAACGGGCACGAACGAACCTCGGGAACCCGAAGGAGTACGACATGCGATTCATGGTGCTGGTCAAGGCGACGAAGGACTCGGAAGCCGGAAAGATGCCGGACGAGAAGCTGCTGATCGCGATGGGGAAGTACAACGAGGAGCTGGTGAAGGCGGGGGTGCTGCTCGCGGGCGAGGGACTCCACCCCAGCGCCAGGGGTGCGCGGGTGCGCTTCTCTGGAACGAGCCGGACCGTGGTGGATGGCCCCTTCACGGAGACGAAGGAGCTGGTGGCCGGCTTCTGGCTGTTCCAGGTGAAGTCGAAGGAAGAGGCCATCGAGTGGGTGAAGCGCTGCCCGAACCCGATGTACGGCGAATCGGAGATTGAAATCCGCCAGGTCTTCGAGATGGAGGACTTCGGTGCCGAGCTCACGCCCGAGCTGCGTGCGCAGGATGCGCGTCTGCGTGAGCAGGCCGCGAAGAGCTAGGCACCCCGCACCGCTTCCCCACACCCCCGCTGGACACGCACGAGGCCCCACTTTGATGGGGGCT
Organism: Myxococcus sp. CA039A; assembly: GCF_013336645.1. NCBI lineage: Bacteria > Pseudomonadati > Myxococcota > Myxococcia > Myxococcales > Myxococcaceae > Myxococcus > Myxococcus sp. CA039A. Next base: position 3,652 of record NZ_JABUMQ010000181.1, read on the forward strand.
CATGCGAGACATTCTATTCCCCGGTGTGAATGGCATGGTCCGTGCCGCCGGGAAAGCCTGTCGCGAGAGCCCTCGGCTTGAACGATGGATGTGTTTTAAATCATTGATGCCACTCCGTCAGGTCTTGTATGGCCATGGAGGGGAGACGTGTGTCTGGAGGGGTTCGCGTGCGTGTGTATTCCGCGGCGTGCTCATTCCCTCGCCGTGGCGTTCTCGAGGAATTCCTCTCGGCGCTGACGAGAGCGAACGCGCGCGGTGAGTGATTCATTTTCGCGGGTGCGTATTCCCGCGAGTCTGTTTGTTCCTGATTGCGTGTCGCATGTGGTGGGTTTGAGAGGCAATGTCAGACCCCTGATGCACAACGCACGTGGCTCATTCATCTCCATGCGGTTCTTGAATTGTGAGGGTTCAGAATGTCCCCGTCATTTCATCAGGGTTCCGGGTCGCTGACTCAGGTCCTGGAGCAGATTCGTCGTTGCGCGGCGAGTGTCACGCGGTATCCGCTCGACATCCTCACGGCGGAGGCCCAGCTCGAGGATGAGCTGGGTATCGACTCGGTGAAGCTCGCTGAGATTGCCGCGGTCGTCGCGCGGGAGTTCAACCTCGCGGCCGACCGGCTGCCGCGCGGAGCGAAGGCGCGCACGCTGGGCGCCATCTCCGAGCGCGTGGTGGAGTTGCTGGCGGAAGGGGCGCCCGCGTCGGTCGTCGCGCCGATTCCACCGGCAGCCACCGCTCCCGTCGCGGCGCCTGCTCCCGTCGCTGTCCCTCCTCGGGTGGTTTCTCCCGCGTCCATGGAGTCGTCGGACCTCGAGTCGCAGGTGCGGTCCGTGTTCGCGCGGGTGACGCGCTATCCGGTGGAGTTGTTGACCTTGGAGGCGGACCTGGAGGACGAGCTCGGCATCGACTCCGTCAAGCAGGCGGAGGTGCTGGCCGTGCTCGTCAAGGAGCTGGGGCTGGAGGTGGGCCCCAAGCCCTCCCAGCGGCTGAGGACGCTCTCCGCCATCTGCGAGGCGATTCGTGCGTCGCGAGGGACGGTGACCGCTCCTCGTCACCCGGTAGAGGAGTCCGTGCGGGCCTCGCCGCCGCCCGTCGTGGCTCGGCTTCCGTTCGAGGGGAAGGTCGCGCTCATCACGGGCTCGGGCAAGGGCATTGGCAAGGTGGTTGCCATGCGGCTGGCCAGCGCGGGGGCGACGGTGGTCGTGAACTCGTTCCACTCCCGGGACGAAGGGGAGCGGACGGCCCAGGAGATTGTCGCGGCGGGGGGCAAGGCGCTGCACCTGTGGGGGTCCGTCGCGCAGGAGGAGCACCTGGAGCGGTTGTTCTCCTCCATCGAGGAGCGGCTCGGTGGATTGGACTTCCTGGTGTGCAACGCGTCCAACGGCCTGATTGGACCGTTCGACCGGATTGCGCCGCGCGACTGGGACAAGGCGTTCCGCACGTGCGTCACCGGCACCTACGAGTGCGCCATGCGGGCGCGTCCGCTGATGGCGCGGCGAGGAGGCGGGGCCATCGTCACGATGTCCACGTCCATGTCCCAGCGGTACATGCATGACCTGGGCTGCCAGGGCGTGGTGAAGGCGGGCGTCGAGTCCCTCACGCGCTACCTGGCCGCGGAGCTGGCGCCCGAGGGCATTCGCACCAACTGCGTGTCGGCGGGGCCGGTGCACGGTGAGCTGCTGGGAATGTTCCCCAACGCCCCAGGCCGTGTCTCGCGCTGGGAGGCGGCGACGCCCGGCGGGCAGCTCTGCACGGCGGACGACGTGGCCGACGTGACGGAGCTGTTGCTCGGACCGAAGACGCAGCGGGTGAACGGGGCCATCTGGGTGGTGGATGGCGGGCTCTCCGGCACGGTGGACGGCCTGTTGCCCGTCGGCCGGCAGCCCTCCAACGGACACGATGTACGGGCGCTGCTCGCCCTCGACTCCTGAACACCTTCGACGGGGAGAACGCCATGGGTTACTTCGCTGTCCCGTACGTCATCCACTTCGATGACACGATGGCCTACGGGAGCCATCACTTCCTCACCAACTTCAAGTTCCAGTGCGCGGGGCGCGAGCACCTGCTGTTCAGCCCGCACTTCTTCGAGGTGCCCGAGTTCCGTCGGGACTTCGACCGCGTGCTCCTGCTCACGTACGAGGGGTACTCGCGCAACCTCGCGCCCGCGAACCTGGGTGACAGGTTGGTGGTGCTGACCTCGTTCGAGGAGCGGGGCGAGGTGTCGGTCCGCTTCTGCTTCCGGACGTTGAAGCAGGACGGAACGCCCGTGGCCTGCGGCTACCAGACGGTGCTCTGCGCCGACAAGGAGACCGGAGCCCTGTGCCCGTTCCCCGAATCGTTTCGTCCGTGCTTCGAGTCGCTGGCTGGCATGTTCGAGCCCGCAGCGGCGATGAGCTTCCGTGAGCGCGCGCTCAAGGGAGGCTCCGCCATCGCGGGGCTGTTCTCGGAAGGCGTCCGGGGGTTGGCGAAGCAGTTGCTCGCGGACGCGGCCACGTTGGGGGCGGCCCGCCTGGTGGATATCGCGCCAGCAACTCCAGAAGGTCGGAAGGAAGTGCCGACGTTGGGGCTCCTCGCTGGACCGGTCACGGTGGGTGCGGCCCGCTCGATGGCTGTTGCGCTGGCGTCCGAGAGGTCCGCTCCAGGTGGGCGGAAGGAAGTGCCGACCTTGAGGCTCCCCACGGGGGCCACCGCGTTCCTCTTCGCCGGGCAGGGCTCCTTCGAGCCTGGGTTGTTCGCTCGACTGAGGCTCTTGCAGCCGGAGCTGCGCGATGAACTCGCGGCGGTTGAGGAGGTGGCGAGGCGTCACGGGTTCGACGCAGGGCCCCTGCTCGCGGCGCGCGACGCGGACGAGGTGCGGCGTGCGCTGGAGAAATCGCCCCGGTTGGACCAGCTCGGCATCTTCCTGGCGGGGGTGCTCGGTGCCCGGTGGCTGATGCGCGAGGGGCGGAGCCCCGACATCTTCGTCGGGCACAGCTTCGGGGAGATTGCCGCGATGACCGCGGCCGGAGCGCTGGACCTGCGTGGGGGCGCGGAGGTGGTGTGTCTGCGCAGCCAGGCGCTCCAGATGGTGTCGGACGACCTGGGCACGCTCGCCGCTCTCGCGCTGGGAGAGGCGGAGACCGCGCGCGCCATCAGCGATTGTGGTGCGGCCGGGCTGGTCATCGCGGGACGCAACCACGCGAAGCAGACCGTCGTGGCGGGGGCTCGCGCGGAACTCGAGCGACTTCGGTCCTGGTTGGAGCAGCAGGGTCAGGGGTTCACCTTCGTCGTCAGTCGGTATCCGTTCCACCATCCAGGGCTACGGCTCGCGGCGGAGGCATTTCGCACCGCGCTCGCACGCGTCGCGATGAAGGCGCCCCGCGGGCCCATCTATTCGCCGATTGAGCGACGTGTGTATGCGGGCGCACCGGGCGAGCTGGCGGAGGCCCTCGCGTCACATCTGATGCATCCGTTCGACTTCCTGGGCGCGGTGGAGTGGTTGTCGCGCTCGGGCTGCACCCGCTTCCTGGACTGCGGAACGGAGGGGCGACTGGCGCGCATCGTTCAGCGCATCCTGCCCTCGGCATCCGTCACCGAGGTCAGCGCTATTTCCGGAATGCTGCCTTCCGAGGGGGCTCCCGTGGAGCAGGCAGGTGCTCGGGGTCAGGCGCTGATGCCTCTCTCGGAGGCTGCTGCCATGGGGCAAGCCCATGCAGGTGGAGAGGCGCGGATGCCTCCTTCGGAGGGGACTCCTGTGGAGCAGGCTGGTCGTCGTGGCGAGGCGCTGATGCCACCCTCGGGGGCTGCTCCCTCGGCGCAGACCCGTGCGCGAGGTGAGGCGCGGATGCCTCCCTCGGAGGTTGCTGCCATGGAACAGGCCCAAGGGCGCGGCGAGGCCGCAGGGGAAGACCCGGCGATTGCCATCGTCTCCCTCGGGTGTTTGTTCCCAGGCGGCGCGACGGACCCGGAGGCGTACTGGCGCAACATCCGGCAGGGCGTGAGTGGCATCGTCGATCCGGGCGCCAACGAGCCTTCCTTGATGACGGACTTCGTCGGACCCACGGGGACGCCGGACCGAGCCTACACACTGCTCACGGGCGCGGTTCGAGACGCTGACCTGGTGGCACCGCGAGGCATCGATCCGGTGCGCTTCCAGCGGTACGTCCGGGAACAGAAGCTCCTGGCCATCGCGCTCGCACAGGGGATGGTGGGGCTGGAGGAGTTCGCCGCGCGCTCACCCGCACGCATCCAGTGCCTGCTCGGCTCCACAGCGGAAGGGTCCTCCGAGTACGACGCGGCACTCAGCCTGGAAGCGGGCGAGTCCCTTCTCCGCGCGAAGGGGATGCTGGGGCCGGACCTCGCGTTGCTGGCGCAGGCGGCTCGCTCGGTGATGGGCGTGACGGCCCGGTCCTCCGAACTCGCGCCACATCCGACCCTCCAGACGGTGGTGACGGATGTGGTCGGGCGCGGAGTCTCCACGGTGTTGCTCGATGCCGCGTGCGCGTCATCGCTCTACGCCATCGCACTGGGGATGAAGTCGCTTCAGCAGGGGGATGCGGACCTCGTCCTCGCCGGTGGCGTCTTCTCGCCGGGACCCGGCAACAGCTGCCTCTTCTCCCAGTTCAATGGACTCTCCGCGACGGGGAGTCGCCCATTCGACGAGCGCGCGGATGGCGTCATCTTCGGCGAAGGCGCGGGCGTGGTGGGCCTGATGCGCCTGTCGGACGCGCTCTCGGCGGGACTCCAGGTCCGCGCCATCGTCCGGGGCACGGGGCTCTCCAGTGATGGTCGCAGCAGCTCCGCGAACGTCCCGCGCGTCGAGGGACAGGTGGCGGCGATGACCGCCTGCTACACGACGGCCGACATCGACCCCGCGACCATCCAGTACCTGGAGGCACACGGCACGGCCACGCCAGCGGGTGACGCCACCGAGCTGAAGTCGATTGCGCGCGTCTTCGGAGGCAAGCGCCAGGGCATCCAGCTCGCCAGCGTCAAGGCGCTGATTGGCCATGTGGGCTGGGCGGCGGGAGCGGCCTCGGTCATCAAGCTGTGCAAGGCGCTGGAACATCGACTCATCCCGAGGCAGGCGAACTTCGAGCGACCCGGCGCGGAGCTGCGCGCACTGGGCCCCGACTTCGAGGTGAGCCTGAGTGAGAAGCCCTGGCCGGAGAACGGAGCGCATCCGCGTCGCGCTGCCACGAATGGCTTCGGCTTCGGGGGAACGAACGCGCATCTGGTGCTCGAGGAGTACCGAAGCGGGCCCGTCGTCCCGAGATTCCCTGCACGTGCTGGCAAGCGGAGCGAGCTGGTGGTGGTGGCCGCCGAAGGCGTGTTCCCGGACTCGAACGGCGTGCCGCGAGTCGGCGTGCCATCCGAGGTAGGCACTCGCTTCAACGGAGAGGATTTCCATCTGCCGTCGTCGGTGCGGCTGTTGCCGGATATCTCCGAGGACATGGACCTGACGCAGGGGCTCGCGCTCGCCGCGGCCAGCGCGCTCGTCCAGAAGCTGGAGGGCTTCGATGGGCTGCGTACGGGGACGGCCATCGTGCTGGGGCTCGAGGGGAAGACCCGTCGAGGAGTGGAGGCCATCCAGCGCGTGCTGGCCTCCTCCACGCGCCGCAAGCTGCGAGAGCGTGTCCTGCAGGCTCCCGGGCAGGCCGCGTTGCTACCGCTGGCGGAGCGCTTCCATGACGTGGTGACGGGAACGCTGCGTCCCTCGGGGCCCTACACGCTGCAAGGGATGATGGCGAACGTCACGCCGGGACGGGTGGCGGGGGCGCTGGACGTCAAGGGGCCCAACTTCGTGGTGGATGCCGGAGGCGCTTCATTGGCCGCCGCGTTGAAGGCCGCGCGTGGAGTGCTGGAGACGGGCTTCGAGCTGGTGCTCGTGGGCGGCGCGCACGTCCTTCGGCCTGGGGCTGTCGCCAGTGGGTCCCAGCCAGAGGAGGGCCTGACGTTGCTCGCGGTCACCACCGCCGAGAAGGCCGCCCAGCGAGGGCTCAAGGTGCTGTGCCGCCTCCGGATGTCGGAGGCCACGGACTCGCGAGAAGTAGCAGGCCAGTCGTTGCCACCGCATTCGGCACGAGAGGCCCTGGCGGTCCTGCGCGCCGTGCAGACGGCCGCGGAGGGACGCCCCACCACGCTGCGCTTCCATCCCGAAGCCGCGAGCGGTGCCCGCCTGGAGCTTCAGCTCCTTCCGGAAGCGTCCATCCACCCGGTGGAGCCCAAAGCCGAGGCGCATCTGTCCCTGGCACAACCGCCCCCGAAGCCTGGTGAGGTGGCGACTGACGAGTCGACGAGTGGTTTCGACCACAGCGCGCCGATTGGGTACTACACGCCAGTGCTCGTCGAGCAGCAGGTCCGGTCGACGCGGCCCGTGCGGCTCGAAGGGCGTCGGGTCCTCTTCATCGCTGGGGACGAAGCGCAGGCTCACGAGTTGGAGGCGCAGGCGCGCCGACTGTGTGGGCCGGAGTACTTCGTGCTCTTCGCGGGCGCCTCGGAAGCAACGGGGCGGGTTCGCGGCATCGACCTGACACGCGAAGAGACGGCAGACGCGGCACTGGAAGCGCTGGGTTTCTCGCCCCAGCTCATCCTCGCGGTCAGTCGAATCGAGCCGGACGCGAGCGAGGCCGAGGTGGTCTCCGACACGGCGCTGAGCCATGAGGCGCTGGAGTTGCTCTTCCTCGCGGCGCGGCGCTCCTACGAAGGACTCCTCGCCGGTGAGGTGGAACTCGCGAGCCTGTGCGTGGGAGGCGTGGGCCCTCGGCGTGTCCTGCACCCGGTGACGGGACTGTTCGCGGGAATGCTCAAGTCGATTGCTCGCGAGGTGCCGGCGCGAAACGTCCGGGCCATCGCCACCTCCCAGAGAACGTTGCCGGAAGCCCTGGCGCAGGCCCTGTCCGAACTGGTCTCGGACGCAGAGGGCGGTCCGTCGGTGGAGGTCTGCTTCGACGGCGTGACTCGATGTGTCCGGAGACTCCGTCCGTCGGCCACGCCCGCGAAGGGCGCTTCCACGCTCGATGCCAGCTCCGTGGTCCTGCTGACTGGCGGCGGGCGAGGTGTCACGGCGGTGCTCGCCGGAGCGCTCTTGAAGCGGTACGGATGCACGGTGGTGCTCCTGGGACGAAGCGACCCGGAGGCCGCTCCCGAGCGAGTGCTCCACGCCTTGGAGGAACAGCTCCCCGTCGTGGAGCGGGAGTTCTACGCCTCGGAGCTCGCGGCGAAGCCGGGCACGCGGATGCCTGAGCTGCGAGCGCGCTTCGAACGGCACCTCGCGGTCCGGGAGCTGCGCTCCACCCTGGTGGGCCTCGCGCGGCTGCCAGGCCGGATGGTCTACCGCGTCGCGGACGTCACGAGTCCCGGCGACGTCGCGCGGGTGATGGACGAACTCACGCGAGAGCACGGGCGTCTGGACCTGGTGGTCCATGGGGCGGGTACGCAGACGTCCAAGAAGCTGAACCGTCGGCGCCTCGCGGAGCTGCGGACGAACCTGGACACCAAGCTGCTCGGGCTCCGCAACCTGCACGCCGCCTGCGCGAGCCGCTTCGCGCGTCCCGTGCCGTTCCATGTCCTCACGTCCGCATTCAGCTTCATCGGCAATGACGGACAGGCGGACTACGGAGCGGCGAACGAGGCCCTGGACCGGCTGTGTGCCTGGTCCAGCGACGCCCATCCCGACGTGCCCTGGTGCAGCGTGGGGTGGCTGGCCTGGGATGGCATCGGAATGACCCGAGGCTCCGAGTACCGCGTGCTAGGCGCCAGCCGGAGGCTGCGTGGGATTCGCGCGGAGGAGGGCGAGGCACTGTTCCTCCAACTCCTCGAAGGCCCCCTGCGTGAGTCCATCCACGTGCAGCTCACAGAGAGCGAGCGTTCCTACTACGGCCTGGAGTTGCTGCCCGCGGAGCCCCTGCCGGCGACGGAGCCGTCCGCCGTGCTGAAGGACCTCATGGTCGATGCCGCGAGCGTGCCATGCCTGGAGGACCATCTGGTCCGAGGCACGCCCACGCTGCCCGGAGCCTGGGCGTTGGACTTGATGCTGCGGGCCGCGTTGGGAGACGGACGACCGGAGCTGCGCACCGTCACCATCGAGGATGTGAGGTTCTCCCGCTTCATCCGCGTGAAGCCCGGTGGACATCAGGCCCTGCGGGCCGAGTGCACCCAGCTCACCGACGAGCCCGGTCGTCACTGCGTGCGAGTGAAGCTGCTGGGCGACATCGTCCATGCCTCAGGCGTGGTGCTCGAACGAGACCTCGTCTTCGCGCAAGCCCGCTTCACACTGTCGGCCCAGCCGCCCCGAGGCACCCCGGGGCTCGATGCGGCGACACCCTCGGGGCGTGGGCTGTCCGCGGAGGATCCCCACTGCGCGCGGGGAGGGCCCATCGAGCTGTCGAAGATGTTCGACTGCCTGGAGGACATCCGCCTGGAGCGCTCGGCGCGCTTCGCGAGCGTGGGGCTGCCAGCGCGGCGAGAAGACGCGGGGACCGCTGTGCCCGCGCTCGTCCTGGACGCGGCGCTGCGCCTGAGCGCGATGCACGTGGATGGTGTGTCGAGCGCCGTCTTCGCGCCCATCCAGTTCGAACGAGCCACCTTCGACCGGGGACTGGTGGGCAAGACGGATGCACCGCTGCGACTGTCATTGAAGGCGCTGAGTCCCCGGCTGGACGGGGACATCCTCCAATGCGGCACCGTCGCGGCGGTCGACGAGGCGGGACGACTGCGAATGCTGCTCGAGGGCGGCCTCGCGCGTCCCATGGCTTGAACCCTCTCTCCATTGGGTGAACACAATGCACTCCACCGCACTTTCGACGGCGACCCTGCCCATCGATGACCCCAAGCCGCTTCGCGCGGAGCTTCGCCGGGTGATGCCTCCCGAGTCCTTCGAGCCTCAGCCCCACCGGGGCGTCATCGCACTGGCGCTGGTGCCGGTGATGATGGCCCTGATGGGGCTGTTGGGCTGGGGCGGCCTTCCCTGGTGGCTCTGTCTGCCGCTCTCGTTCCTGCTCGGGCAGATGGTCACCACCGTGGGGCTGGCCGCGCACGAGGCGCTGCACCACGCTGTCTTTCGCAGCCGGCGCTGGGAGGAGGTGCTCGGGTGGGCGGGCTTCAGCCCGTTCCTCGTCACGCCCGGCAACTGGCGCGCCTGGCACGTCCAGGCGCACCACAGCGCCGCGAACATCCACCAGAGGGATCCGGACATCCTCCCGCGTCAGCAGGACCTGGACACCCAGCGGTTCGCGCGCCTGTTCCACGCGATTTCACCGGGCTCGGGCACCTGGGTCAGCTACATCAGCTTCGGCCTGTTCTTCACCGCGCAGGGACAGGCGTTCCTGTGGCACCACATCAACCAGCCCCAGCTCCAGCACGTGCGCATGAATCGCACGAAGGAGCGGCTCCTCACAGTGCTCGTGACAGGGGGTTGGTTCGCGCTGGGCTGGGCCATGGGGCCGCGAGGGGCGCTGTTCGCGCTCGTCATTCCCCTCATCGTCGCCAACGTCACGCTGATGATCTACATCGCCACCAACCACTGGCTGCTGCCGGCGTCCGAGGACCGCGACAACCCCTTCGTGAACACCGCCAGCGTGGAGACGCACCCGGTGATGAACTGGGCCCATCTCAACTTCAGCTATCACCAGGAGCACCACATCTTCCCGGCCATGAGCCCGCGCTTCGCACCGCTGTTGCGTCAGCGACTGCGGGAACTCCATCCGGGAGCCTCCGCCGTCTTCCCCCACGTCCACGCCTTGCGCACCCTGTACTCGCGCCCGGCGCTCTATTCGCCCACCGAGGGGACGATGCTCGTGGGCAGGGACGGAACGCCCGCGGTGAGCACGGACGAGCTTCGAAGGCGGCTCGAAGCCCCCCGGGGTGTCGCGTCGTGAGCCGCGATACCCTGGTATCTCCGATACAATAGAATCGCGAGATACGATTTGCCGGTCCGGGAGTGGGGGGCGTTGACGGGCTTTGACTCGGGGCTGCCCTTTTCGCGCAACCAGACGGACAGCAGGACTCGATTGTTGGCGTCGGGGTCCTTGGACTCGCCGGAGCCCCTTGCCTGGGGCGCCCGGCGAGGTCGAGTTCACCATCCCTCGAAATCTGTCCACGACTCCGCCCCCCGCGGCCGGCATGGGAGGGCACTTGCCTGCCCGGTCGGGTGCTGGCCTGCTGGCATGCGAAAATCATCGCGAGGGAAGCGACGGCCCTGCGCTCCAGGCATCCGAGGGCCCAGCCTCCTTTGGCCCACACGTGGGAGATGCACCACATGGCAGGACTGTTCGACCCCCTGGAACTCCGTGAGAATGTCGTCGCGCGCAACCGAATCTGGCTCGCGCCGCTCACGAACCAGCAGAGCCACGCCGATGGCACGCTGTCGGATGCTGAACTCCACTTCCTGTCCCTGCGCGCGGACGGAGGCTTCGGGCTGGTGGAGACGTGCGCGGCGCATGTGGAGCAGGACGGCAAGGCATGGCCCGGCGAGCTGGGAGTTCACGACGATGCGATGTTGCCGGGCCTGCGCCGTCTGGCCGCGCGGATCCACCAAGGGGGCGCGCTCCTGTCCGCGCAGCTCTTCCACGGAGGACTGCGCGCGGACCCCGCCGTCAGCGGGCTGGAGCGCTGGAGCGCGAGCGCGCACACCGACGCGGCGGACCGGTGTCGGGAGGGAACCGAAGAGGACATCCAGGGCGCCATCCGTGCCTTCGCGAACGCGGCGACCCGCTGCGCCCAGGCGGGCTTCGACGGCGTGGAACTCCATGGCGCGCATGGCTATCTGCTGTCGCAGTTCCTGAGCACCGTCTACAACCGCCGTGAGGACCGCTGGGGCGGCTCGCTGGAGAATCGCTCGCGACTCATCCGCGAGACGGTGGCCGCCGTCCGGCGCGCGGTGCCCGAGCGCGTGCTCGCCGTCCGGCTGTCGCCCGAGGACTTCGGGCAGGCCAAGGGCCTGGACCTGGACGAGACGCTGGAGGTCGCGCGGATGCTCGCGGACGGCGGCATGGACGTCCTCCACCTGTCGCTCTGGCGCTCGGCGCTCAACACGAACAAGCGGCCCCAGGAGCACGCGACGGCGCTCTTCCGCGCGGCGGTGCCCTCGCGGGTGAAGATTGTCGTGGCGGGCGCCATCTGGACGAAGGAGGACGCCGAGGCGCAACTGGCGCTCGGCGCGGACGCCGTGGCCCTCGGCCGCTCCGCCATCGCCAACCACGACTGGCCCGAGCGCGTCCGGCGGGGCGATGCCATCCAACGCCCACCCTTCCCTGGAGCCGTGTTGCGCGCGGAGGGCGCGTCAGCGGGCTTCGTCGACTACCTGCGCGGCTGGAAGAACTTCGTCGTCCCCTGAGGGCGGCACCGTCCGGGAGCGCACGGGACGGGGCTCAGGAGGGGCCGGGTCACCTGGAACCCAGCACTTTTGTGGCCTTGTTACTTTAAATATGTGACGAGGACGTGCGTCTTAATGCGCGTCCGACACCTTGAGGGTGTGGGGCTCAACTTCTCACCACTTCTTTTCGGGACCCTCGTCATGAAAAGCCGCACCCAGATGATGCTGTGCTCTCTGTCCTTTGCGCTCGTTGCTTCTCCGGCCCTGGCTGGCGAGACCTTCCAGATGCAGGATGACTCCGCTCAGGAGGGTTACTCCGAGGAAGGTTATTCCAGCGAGGAGTCGGCGGCGGACGACTCTGGGGGCGGCAAGGGCTTCGCGCTGGGACTGAGCTTGGGGTACGGCGCGCCCTACGGCGAGCTGGGCTCGGTTCAAGCGGACGACGACGATACCAACAAGGTGAGTGACCTGGTCACGGGCGTCATCCCGATTCAGTTGGAGGCCGGTTACTTCTTCAACCCCAACGTATACCTGGGCGCGACCTTCCAGTACGGCATCGCGAGCTTCAATGACGAGAACGCCAATTGCGAGGACCAGGGCGCCGTCAGCGTGAGCTGCAGCGCGAGCCAGCTCCGCCTGGGCGTCAACGTGGCCTATCACTTCAACGTCACGCCCAAGATCGACCCCTGGGTGAGCGTGGGTGTCGGCTATGAGTTCCTCAACACGGCCGTCAAGGGCGAGCAGAGTGGTGAGTCCATCACCGCCAAGGCCTCCGTGAAGGGCTTCGAGTTCGTCGCCGCCCAGGTGGGGCTCGACTACCGCATCTCCCCGAAGTTCTCGGTGGGTCCGTTCGCCACCGTCACCGCGGGCCAGTACTCCTCCACCTCGCTGTCCATCGATTCGAGCGTGGAAATCCCTGGCAGCGACGAGCTCGATGAGACCGAGGACCTGGAGACGAAGAAGATCCACGGCTTCATCTACGGCGGCGTCCGCGCGCAGTACCGCTTCTAGTCGTCAGGTGTGAGACGTCGGGCCGGGACTCACCGGCCCGACGTTCCGCTGTCTGGGACGCGGCCTCAGATGTACTCGTCGAGCCAGTCGAACATGCGGTGATTGGCGACGGCCTGAGCGCCCTCCTGGCAGTGCAACAGTCCGGTGTCCTCCTCCGTGAAGAGCAGGTAGTCCTTGGGGCACGTCAGCGCGTCGTAGAGCTGCTTCGCCTGTCCCCCCGAGTACGCCTCCGCGGTGCCGTCCATGACGAGCGTGCGGCAGCGGATGCGGTGGACCACGGGCTCGTTGTTGAACTCCCGCAGCTTGTAGAGCAGGTCCGACGGTGAGCTGGCGCCGTGCTTGGACATGGCGTCGCGCATGTACCAGCGGTACAGGAACACCTGCGACATGAGCTCGTAGAGCGCCGCGTCGAACGCCGCCGGGTCCGTGTCGAGCAGCTTCATGATTTCAGGGAAGTAGCCGTTGAACTGGTCGAACTGCGACTGGCCCCAGTTGAGGACGCCCGGGTTGGGGATGAGAATCTTGAGGCGCCGCTCGAACGCCGCCGCGCGTGGCACCAGCGCTCCGCCCATGCTCCAGCCCAGCAGCGCGAGCCTCCGGGAGTCCACGCCGGAGATGCGCACGGCGAAGTTGATGACGGGGGTGATGACCTTTTCCCAGTCGGGACGGAACGGCAGGTGTTGCTCCCGGATGGCCATGCCCTGTCCTGGCGCATGGACGATGAGGCAGTGGTAGCCCCGCTCCAGGGCGGCATCAATCACATACTTGGACTCCTCCGGCCACGCGTCGCGTCCCTGCTGGAAGATGAGCAGTGGCGCGGGCCCCCGCGTATGGGGGGCGCGGAAGAAGTAGCCGGGGAGGGTGGTGTTCTCGTAGGGAATCCGCACGGGAGTCGCCGGAATCCGCAGCAGCGTCAGCGCCTTGTCGTAGGCGTCCACGGACTTCCGCCCCGTGGCCAGCACGCTGGGGTGACCCGGCTCCGGGTGGTGAATCAGCGCGGCGCGGTAGTAATTGGCCGCGCGCAGGTAGGCGTGGCCCGCGCTTCGGGAGTGGTGGCGGGCGAGGCTCGCATCCCCCATGGCCCTCAGGCGGTCCGCCGTGCTCACCCACTCGGTGGGCCAGCTCCATTCGTCCTCGGGGTGGATGCGGCTCGCGGTGTCCAGCACCTCTCCGATATCCGCCTGGGCGCTGTACGTCGCGGCCAGGAAGTGCAGGAGCTGGTTCTCCATGACGGGGTCCGACAGCAATCCGAGCTCATACCAGGGCCGCGAGGGCTCCTGGGCGCCGGGGGCCGGGGCCGCGCCGGGTGATGGTGCCGCGAGTGAGGATGGCGCGCGCATGAGCGCGAGACCTCCGGTGAGACCCAGGCTCGCGTGGAGCAGGGAACGGCGATTCAGGGTGAAACCCATGGTGTGCTGCCTCCTGATGAGGGATTGAAGGCTCGAACACCGCGGGTCTTTATTTCTGTCATCGCGGACTTCAAATCACAGACACCGAGAGGGCCAGGTCTGCTGAAGACAGACGAAGGGCCGCGCGCCTGAAGCACGAGAGGGCAAGGCCGGGCGTCAGGTCTCGCGCGTGCCCGTCGAACCGCGGGCACACCGAGAGCCTCGTGCAGAAACACGCGCGAAGCTGGGAAGGCCACGGGGTGTCCCGTGCCTTCCGAGGATGAGTCAATCGTCTGATTGAATCGTGCGATTGGTCCGCGTGATTGTCAAGGGGACCGGCGCTTCGCGCGGGCCGGGCTCACTTCCATGCGCCCGAGGCCGCGGCCTGCGCGGCGTAGGTCTCGAAGGACTTGGGCGCGTGGCCGGTGACGGCGCGCACGGTGTCGGTGGGCGTGGCGTCGCCTCTCTTGAGCAGGGCGCCATACGCCTTGATTTCGCCCTGGATGGCCTCGTCGGGTCGGCCCAGGGCCCGCTGCTCGGAGAGATAGGTGTCGGCGTCTCCGGCGAAGCGCACCTGTCGTCCGGCGGCGCGGCCGATGATGGCCGCAGCTTCGCCAAAGCTCAGCGCGCGAGGTCCGCTCACGTCGTAGCTCTGGCCTTCGTGGCCGTCCTTCGTCAGCGCCACGGCCACCACGGCGGCGATGTCGTCGGCGTCGACGAAGGCCTGCTTCGTCTCCCCGACGGGGAGGGTGATGCGTCCGGCGAGGACCGCGGGCTTGAAGAAGCCCTCGTCGAAGTTCTGGTTGAACCAGTCCGGGCGGACGAGGGTCCAGTCCACGCCCGAGCCGCGCACCAGGCGCTCGGCGGACATGAGGCGCTCGTCTCCCATGATTTCGATGCCCTGACTCGACAGCAGGACGATGCGGCGGATGCCCTTGGACACGGCCAGGGACACGAAGGCGGGGTCGATGGGTTGCTCGTGTGGCGCCATGAGGTACATGCGCGACGCCGGGCCCACGGCCTGTTCCCAGGTGCCGGGGTCCTTCCAGTCGAAGCGCACGTCCGCGTGTCTCGACGCGGCCCTTACCGAGTGACCTTGTGATTGGAGGAGCCGGGTGACGCGTCGTCCGGTGGTCCCGCTCGCGCCCAGGATGAGGATGCTCGAAGTGGTCATGGCGCGACGCAAACACGCGCACCTCACCCGGCTGGGGAAAATGCTCGGCGTCCGTGCGGATACTCAACACGTCCCGAGCATTCCCGGCGCCGGAGTGTTCGCTGTCCGTCGTCGCGCCAGCCTCACGCAAGTGCCCGGAGGCTGGCGCCAGGCGTCAACTACGGCGTGGTGAACTGTTTCAGCCAGTCCAGGTTGGTCCGCAGCGACCAGGGCGCGGAGCCGGTGCGCCAGGTCGAGTCGAGGAACAGCCCGGTGCAGCCTCCCGAGCGCATGTAGCAGTGGTCCGCGTTGAGGTCCCCGAGCTGGATGTCCTTGATGATGTACCAGCCGCTGTTGTTGCTCGCGAAGCAGGACGTCGCCAGGGGGCAGGACTGGCCCGTCGTCTCCGTGTTTTGAGAGCGGACGGAGGACTCGGTGGGGCCGACGAAGATGTCCTGCTCGCCGTTCACGATGCGCAGGCGGCTGCTCGGCAGCGCCCGGTTGCCATTGGCCACGCAGGAGCGCAGGTTGTAGATGGAGTATTGGACGCCGGCGCCCAGTCCGTACGCGGCCTGGACTCGCGAGTCATGGTTCTTGGCGAGGATGGCCATGATGGAGCCCTGGCTGAAGCCCGCCACGACGATGCCCTTGGAGCAGTCCGCCTTGGCGCGAGCACACAGCGTGCCGACGGCGCTGGTGGCCCGGCTCCCGTCATAGATGCACTTGGAGCGGGTCGTCATCGACGAGCAGGTGCCGAACGTCGCGTTGTCGTACTCCACGGTGGCGGCGACATAGCCGCGCGACGCCATCTCCTCCACGGCGGCCAGCGCCGAGGAGTGCTCGTACGGCTCCGTGGTGCCCACCGTGTAGATGAACACCGGGTACTTGCCCGAGGCCGACGGCTCCTGGCCGCGCAGGTTGTACGTGGAACTGCACAGCGACGTGCCGCCGCCCCGGTATGTCGCCGTGAAGCTGCTCAGGGACTGCGCTCCTGCGGTGGTCGTCCAGGCCAGGGTCAGGAGCAATCCGAGACGGAAGGTCAGCTCTCTCTGATTCATGACTTCTCCTCGTGGGTGACGTGGGACTTCATGCCCGGGGCATGAGGCACCCGGACCGACGTGAGCCGACGCTGCATTCACAGGCGGCCCCGTTCTCACGATTAAGACTCCGAGGATGTCTTCTCGTCTATCTGATTTTTCATACTGTTAGGTTTTTCCTCGTTTTGTTCCGCGACGCGAAACATGGTTGTCATTGTTTCGCGGGGCGGAATGTCATTCGAGGTGTTCAAGCTCCAAGGGGGCAGGGCCCACGGCGATGGCGAGGAACTCCGGGAGGCTGTCGAACTCCCAGGACAGGGTGGTTCCGCACCGCGGACAGAAGGGGAAGGTGGCGCGGCCGCCGTTGGCACTCCAGGCAGTGACACAGGGAAGGCGCGATGGGCGGGGAGTCATGATAGACGCGGCGCCCCATGTCTCCTGTGCTCTTGTCTTTGTCGTTGTTTTTCACCCTGGGGCAGGCTCCCGAATCACCCCCGGCGGAGCGGCCGTTCCAGGCGCGACTCTCCTTTCTCGCGGGTGACGAGGATGTCGACACCGCGGGCTCGTCCGCCCTGTGGAACGCGGCGCTGGACGCACACACTCCCGAGCTGACCTCGGGTCTGCGCGCCGAGGCGGCGCTGTCGTTCTTCCTCTCGTCGAGTGGTGCCAGTCGGGGGGCCACCTTCGTGGACAATGGCAGTGCCTTCCGCCTGCGCTACCGGCCTTCCAGTTGGGCCGCCGATGAAGGCCTGGCGCTGGGGGTCTATCCGCTGAGCTCCATCCGGCTGTACCTGGGCTCGACGTACCCCGTGACGTGGGGGCGGGAGGCCTTCCCGCGCCGCCCGGGGAACGAGCCGGCGCTGGAGCTGCGGCTCGCGCGGCGGCAGTGGGGCGTGTTCGCGGCGCTCAAATCCGCGGTCGTCAACGAGGTGCTGGGGGACTCGGGGCGCTACTACGCGCTGCTCGCGGGTGGCTTCGTGGACGTGTCGCCCCAACTCCAGTTGGAGCTGAAGGGCATGTCCTGGAACCAGGGGGAGAATCCGACCGCCGCGGCGAGCGGGGCGGAGCTTCCCATGACCATGAGGGGAGCCTCACTTCGGGCCTTGTGGCACCACGGCGAGCCCATCGGGAGCAACGTGGACCTGTCGCTCTATCGAGGCGACCCTGTCTTCTTTGAACGGTTCTTCACGGCCGGGACGTATTCCGCCGGGTTCGCCGCGTCGGTCTCCCTGGAAGGCAGCCTGGTGTCGCAGGACCTCCTGGATCCGGAGGTGTGGCCGGCTCAGCGGCGTCGTACCCAGAGCGCCAGCGCCGCGGCCCTGGAGGTTCGGGTGCGGCACGACTTCCTGCGGGTGTACGGACTGGCCTACTACCGGACTCCGAGCTTCATTCAACTGGACGCTCCGTGGGTCTTCCCGAACGAGGCCTTTCGTCGCTCCGCGGAGCCCCGGGCGGAAGTCTCGGGTTCGCTGGGCGCCGACTACCACCTCAAGCGCTGGGGCCTGACGCCAGGATTCCTTGCCCGGCTCACGCTGCCCGCGGTGCTCAATGCAGGGGGACTCCTGGGGCCGAGCCAGTCCAATCACCTGCTGCTCCGAGGGCCCCATCAGATAAGCGTCCTCCCGGCAGGCGAGGACCGGATGACGGTGCTGACGTTGAAGGCCACGACCCGGTGGGACCTGGGCTCGCTGGCGGGCGTCGTCGCGGAGGTCTCCTACGCGAATGACCCGAACAAGGTGGAATTCGTCGACGACGAGAACGGCGTGGCGGTGCCTGTCTTCAAGGATGCGAGCACCTTCGGAGCGACGGTGATGCTCCAGGCTCGTTACTGAGCGAGGCGAGTGTTTGCGCGGTGTTCTGGAAATCCAGACGAGATGAACACCGCGCTCTCGGGTCGCGAGAAATACTTTCCTGGTGATTGATACATGTGACTGGGTGGGTGTTTCACTCGGGTTCCGTGGCCCTGGATGTGTGCCTCATGGTCCTCTGTGAGACATGCGTACCCTTCTGTGCATGCTCATCGCGGTTCCCTTGTTGGCGGGTTGTGGTGGTGACGACGGCGAGTCGTGTGGTGATAACGAGTCGCCCGAGACGTACAAGTCGGCCAAGCGGGTGCACTGTTCTGGCACCAGCGACGCGGACGTGGCGTGTTGTGGCTATATGGGCGACACGTGCAACTACACGCTGTGTCGCAAGAGTGTCTGTGGGGACTGGACCGAGGAGTCCTGGACCTGCCACTGAGCGCAAAGGCTCTCAGGCGCAGCCGGCTTCAAACCCGGGGGGAGTAAACAGGCTCATCCCTGTCGTGTGTCACGCGGGGATGAACCCCGCGCTCCCCTCGGGTGTCCCGACTCGCGAGGAGCGGGACGTCTGCCCGGGTGCAGCGCGGGGTCCTGAGACAGCCTTCAGTTGCGACGCTTGGTCGCGAGGAACTCCGCGGCCCAACGCTTCACGGTGTCCGCCGCGTCGGCGCCCTCGGCCGGGCGCAGGGTGGGGAGGATGGACGGTGCGGAAGGGCCCTCTTCACCCTGGGGGCCCACGGACTGCGTCTGGCCCTTCTTGCGGACCCACACGCGGGGACCGCTCGGAGCGGGAGTCGCGGTGCTCGCGGGGGTCGCCGCCGAGCTGTCCGAGCGACGACGGCGAGACAGGATGACATCCGGAATGGAGTGGGGCGCGGCGTGCTCGACCCAGGCGGCATGGAGCCGACCGGTGGCCACCATCTGCCGACGCTTCTGGTAGTGCGCCGAGCAGTAGCCGAGCGTGCGGACGGGCTGTCGACAACCGATGACGGCGCAGGCGACAGGCTGCTCGACGACGGCCTGCACCTGGGGGGGAGGCTGTGGCGCGGGGGCCTTGCGCTGCTGTACGGGCGGGGCGGAGTAGGGC
>NZ_JABUMQ010000182.1:0-22390 GCF_013336645.1 Myxococcus sp. CA039A
ACGGCCGGGTGTCCACGCGCAGCGGCGGCGTGAAGGCCGCGGCCACGGCCTCCCACCGCAGCAGCTTCAGGTTGTCCGTGCCGCCATTGTTGGAGTCCTGCGCGACGAAGAGTCCCTGGGGGAACTCCAGCCCCATCGGCAGCGCCGACACCGCCAGCGCGCGCGGCGCCTCCACCGCGTCGAGGCCTCCATCCCCCGCTGTCACACGGAACGAACCCAGGAAGGCATACGTGCGGCGATCCAACACGGCGAACGTGCCCGCGCCCGTGTCCGCCGCCAGCAGGTAACCCTCCGCGTTGGCCGCGCGGTACAGCGCCAGGCGGTTGACGGTGCTGGACAGGTTGCTGCCCGTCGCCGACAGGGACGCCACCAGGACGCGGCTGGTACCGCCGTTGGGCTCCGCGTTGTAGCGCCAGATGGCCTCGCCAGCCTGCACGACGTAGACGAAGCCCAGCTCCTCATCGGCGACCAGCCCGGTGATGGGGCCTCCCACGTCGATGGCCGGACGCACCAGCGTGGAGGACAACCCGCCATCCTCTCCGGACAACTCGAACTGCTGCAGGGAGCCGTCCGCGGTCCCCGCGAACACGAAGAAGCGACCGGTGCCGGGGCTGCGATAGAGCGCCACGGTGTTGAACGTCGTGCTGTTGGCGACGAACGGCCCCACGCCAATCCGCTGCACCCGATTCGTCGTCTGGAAACCATCCACGACGTAGGCCGACAACCCGACGACGGTGTTCGCCGTCACCGCCAGGGAACGCGTCGACGGCCCCAGCCGGAAGCCATCCCGGACCGCGACGCTCACCGTGGGTCCATCCTGCTCCTGCTCCAGTTGTTGACCATCCAACCCGAAGGTGGAGAGGCCGGAGTTCTGATTGTCATAGGCCGTGAGCAGCAGCCCGATGCCCGCATCCCCCTGCCCCGCGACGGGCGACCCTACCCAGACAGCGACGTCCTGGATGAGACCGCCTGTCGCGGCGGGCCCGGGCGTCGTCTCCCGGAAGGCGGGGACCTGCAAGGGTTGGGTGGATTGAGCGGAGGCAACGGAGCCGGCGACGACAGCCGCCAGGGCGAAGACGAGAGGGTGACGCATGACCAAGGCTCCAGGCAGGTGGGTCCTCCCTAACTTCGCACGAGGGGTGTGCCTTTCAAGTACGAAGCCAGAGGGAACGGTTGGCTCCGGGCAACCGCGTCAGGTACAAAGTGCGTCTTCCAGCCAACAGCGAAAAAGACCATGGCGACCAAGCGCGCACTCATTACTGGCATCACGGGGCAGGACGGCAGCTATCTGGCGGAGCTTCTTCTGTCGAAGGGCTACGAGGTGCACGGCATGGTGCGCCGCTCGTCGGAAGAGAAGTTCGAGCGCATCCAGCACCTGCACGGCAAGATTCAGCTCCACCAGGGAGACCTGCTGGACCAGTTCTCGCTCGCGGCGCTGCTCAATCTGGTCAAGCCGGACGAGGTCTACAACCTCGCGGCCCAGTCCTTCGTCCCCACCAGCTGGAACCAGCCGGTGCTCACCGGTGAGTTCACCGCGCTGGGCGTGACGAAGATGCTGGAGGCCATCCGCCACACGCGGCCCCAGGTGCGCTTCTACCAGGCGTCTTCGAGCGAGATGTTCGGCAAGGTGCTGGAGGTCCCCCAGACGGAGGACACGCCCTTCTATCCGCGCAGCCCGTACGGCGTGGCCAAGGCGTACGGCCACCACATCACCGTGAACTACCGGGAGTCCTTCGGCCTGTTCGCGGTGAGCGGCATCCTCTTCAACCACGAGTCTCCGCGCCGTGGCCTCGAGTTCGTCACGCGCAAAGTCACCTACAACGTGGCGCGCATCAAGCTGGGCCTCCAGGAGAAGCTGCCCATGGGCAACCTGGACGCCAAGCGCGACTGGGGCTTCGCGGGCGACTACGTGGAAGCCATGTGGCTGATGCTCCAGCAGGACCAGGCCGAGGACTACGTGGTGGCCACCAACGAGACGCACACGGTGCGCGAGCTGGTGGAGATCGCCTTCGGCCGCGTCGGGCTGGACTACCAGAAGTTCGTCTTCACCGACCCGGCCTTCGTGCGCCCGGCCGAGGTGGACCTGCTCATCGGCGACCCGGCGAAGGCCAAGGCCAAGCTGGGCTGGGAGCCGAAGGTGCGCTTCAAGCAGCTGGTGGAGATGATGGTCGACGCGGACCTGGAGCGCGTGAAGGCGGGGCAGCGGTAGATGCGGGTTCTCGTCACGGGAGCGGATGGGTTCGTCGGCAGGCATCTGTGCGCGCTTCTGCGCGCCGCCGGTGACGAGGTGGTTGAAGCGCACGGGCCTCGCGGTGAGGGCGTCAGCAGCAGCGCCCTGCACTTCGACGTGGCCAACGAGGCCGCGGTGAAAGCCGCCGTGGCCGAGGCGAAGCCGGACGGCGTCATCCACCTCGCGGGCTTCAGCTCGGTGGCCAAGAGCCACCACAACCCCTCGCGCGTGTTCGCGGTGAACACCATGGGGGTGGTGCATCTGTTGACGGCGCTGCGGGAGAACGCGCCGAAGACGCGCGTCGTCCTCGTGGGCTCGGGTGAGGTGTACGGCCCGGTGCCCGAAGGCACGCGCGCCACCGAGGACACCCCCGCGGTGCCCTT
Source organism: Myxococcus sp. CA039A (assembly GCF_013336645.1). NCBI lineage: Bacteria > Pseudomonadati > Myxococcota > Myxococcia > Myxococcales > Myxococcaceae > Myxococcus > Myxococcus sp. CA039A. The sequence goes on from NZ_JABUMQ010000182.1 coordinate 2,614, forward strand.
GAGCCCCTACGCGGCCTCCAAGTCCGCGGCGGAGCTGGCGGGTGTGCAGTTCCACCGCAGCTACGGGCTGGAAGTCATGATGGCCCGGCCCTTCAACCACCTGGGCGCAGGTCAGGACCCGACGTTCGTCGTGCCCTCCTTCGCCTCGCAGATTCGAGCGATTGGCCTGGGCACGGTGGACCCGGTGCTGCGCACCGGCAACCTGGACGCGGTGCGCGACTTCTCCCACGTGCGTGACGTGGTGGAGGCCTACCGGCTGCTGCTCGTGAAGGGCGAGCCCGGGCAGGCGTACAACATCTGCAGCGGCGAGGGGCGGACCATCCGCAGCCTGCTGGAGGAGATGCTGTCGCTCGCGGGCGTCAATGCGCGCATCGAGCTGGACCCCGCGCGCCTGCGTCCCTCCGACATCCCCAGCCTCATCGGGGCTCCGGACAAGCTGCGCGCGCTGGGATGGACGCCGAAGCTGACGGTGACGGACGCGCTGCGCGACGTGCTCGGCCCCAAGGTTCCGGGCGCCGCCCGAGCCCAGGGCTGAATCGCCCTGCACGGGAGGTGCCTCGCCTGGGGCGCCTCCCGTCCAGCGGCTGGCCGACCGCATGGCGCTTGTCAGGGCCTCGCGCCCCGAACGTTGGTGTACAATCAACACCAACCAGGAGGCTCGCGATGGCTGGCACTCAGCGGCAGGGCAGGTTCACCTTTTTCTGGAAAGAGGAGTCGCCCTTCTCGCAGTGGCACCGCTCCGGGTTCGTGGTGGACGGGGTCCACTACGGCTGCACGGAGCAGTACATGATGGCGGGCAAGGCGCGCGTCTTCGGTGACATGGAGGTGCTCGCCAGCATCCTGAAGACCTCGGCGCCCAAGGCGCAGAAGGAGCTGGGTCGCAAGGTGCGGAACTTCGATGCCGCCACGTGGGAGCGTGAGCGGGAGCGCGTCGTCCATGAGGGCAATCGCGCGAAGTTCACCCAGAACACCTCGCTGCTGGAGGCCCTGCTGGCCACGGCTGGTACGGAGCTGGTGGAAGCCAGTCCCATGGACCGCATCTGGGGTGTGGGGTTGAGCATGGACAATCCCAACATCCAGGACCCCTCCAAGTGGAGGGGACTGAATCTATTGGGCAAGGTGCTGACGCGCCTGCGTGAAGACCTCATCGCGGAGGGCATCACCGTGGCCTCCGTCAGCGCTTCACGTGCGTCCACGCATCCAGACGCCGCACCAGGGCGGTGAGCGTCCACAAGTCCGCGGGGTTGTCGGGGCGCACCGCGTCCAGGGCGCGCAGGAGAGGCGCCCTGGAGCGCTCCTCACCCCACTCGGACAACACGCGCAGCGCCATCAGCGAGGACTGACGCGAGAGCAGCTCCAGCAGCACCTCCACGACGCGAGGACTGCGCTCGTCAGCGAGGCGCTGCACCGCCTCGTGGCGCTCCTCCGGCGTCGAGGCCGGGTCCGCCAGGCGCTCCGCGAGCGCACGGAAGCGCGCCTCGGCCAGGACAGGGCGCGGGCCGGGCGTGTCCCAGTGCTCCACGGTGACGCTCGTGCGCCCGAAGGCGACCACCTCGCGGCGCACACCATCGTCACCGAACAGTCCCATCAGCCGCTCCGGCGCGGGGCGCCCTCCGACGAGCAGTTGCGCCGCGCGCTCCGACAGCTCCGACGAAGCGCCGAGCAGATGAACCCGCAGCACCGTGGCCTCCGCGTGGAAGCGGACTCCTGCGCGGACGCGCTCGGACTTGAGGAACACCTCCGCCATTCCGCCCGTGCGCACGTACCAGCGGTACTCCAGCCACACCGCGCTCGGCCGCAAGGCGAAGCGGTCATCCTCCGCCTCGACGAGCCGAGGGGCTCCTTCCTCCAGGCCGCTGAAGCTGCGCTCCAGTACGGCCAGGGCCTCCGATAGCTTCATGTCGCGTCCAGGTTCTCGATGGGGCTCAGAACGAGTAGCTCACCGGCGCGGACAGGCCGGGCAGAGCCAGTTCCACCGTGCCGGAGTCCTTGCCGGGCTGCGCGGCCCAGGCCTGGGAGACGGTGTTCAAGTCATACCGGAGCTCGGCGAACTTCATGGCCTTGCACCGGTCTCCGTTGGCGTCGTGAATCATCACCAAATTTGCCACGGGCGCAGCGCCAGACTTCTGCTGGAACGTGCCGTCCCAGGCCAGCGTGTACGAGTGCTCCGCGCAACCACCGCCGTGCGAGACGTTGAGCGTCAGGATGTTGCCGTCCACCCTCGCCCCCTCGATGTTGATGGGGTCCTTGGGTTGGGGGTTGGCCCTCACCAGGATGGGCAGCGCCTCGGGCGGCTTCGCCTCTTCACCGGGCGACGGGGCCCTGGCCTCCGCGTCGGGCGAGACCGCCACGTCCTGCTCCACCTGCGGCTCCGCGGGGTCCTGCTTCGCCGGAGCGCTGGCGCACCCGACCAGAAGACCGCTCAGCACGAGACCACTCCACACGAGCTTTCGCATCCGCATCCTCCACTCTCGATTCGCCGCCGAGGCTCCGACGGCGAGGCCCCAACCCTCAGCGTCGGAGCGCGGCCTCATACACCGCCAGCGTTCCTTCCGCCGTCCGTTCCCAGGTGAACTCCGCGGCCCGCGCCCGGCCCTTCTCGGCGAGGGCGCCGCGCTCTCCAGGTGAGCGCAGCAGCCGATGGATGGCCTCCGCGAGCCCCTCCGCGTCGTCCGGACTCACCGCCAGGGCCGCGCTGCCGCAGACCTCCGGGAGCGAGCCCGCCGTCGAGACGATGGCCGGAGTTCCCAGCCGCATCGCCTCCAGCGGGGGCAGGCCGAAGCCCTCGTAGCGCGAGGGGAACACGAACAAGGCCGCGCGCCGCATCAGCTCGTAGAACACCGGCTCGGACTGATAGCCCAGCGGGCGGATATCGAGCCCCTCCGAGCGCAGCCGTGCGATGCGCGACTCCACGCGCCCCGAGCCGAACCAACTCTGTCCCGCCAGCACGAGCGACGCGGGCCGCCCCTGCGCGTTCAGTCGCTCCATCGCGTCCAGCACCAGGTCCACGTTCTTGCGCACGTCGAGCGAGCCCGCGTAGAGGACGAAGTCCTTGGGCAGGGCGAGGGCGCGCAGGAAGTCCACGCTCGTCGCGTCCAGCACGGGCGCGTGGACATGGTCCACGCCGATGGGCACCACCACGGCGCGCGACTCCACTTCCGGGAAGCGCTCCAGCAGGTCCTGCCGCGTGCGCTCGCTGATGCACACCACCCGGTCGGCCAGCATCAAGCTGCGCGACAGCCACAACCGGAACTGCCAGCGGAACTTCGCCGAGACGGTGTCCGGCATGATGAGCGGAATCAGGTCCAGCACCGTGAGCACGTAGGCCGTGCCGGGTATCCGCGTCAGGGGGAGATTGAAGTTGCCCAGGGCGTGGTACAGCGCGGGCTTCGAGCGCTCCAGCACCCGAGGGAGCCGAGCGAGCGTCCAGGCGGTGCGGCCGCTGTCGCCCCTCGGATGGTCGCCCGAGCCCCGCGCGCCCAGCTTCTCCAACCGCACACCCTTGGCCTCCAGCGCGCCCGCGAGACAGCGGGTGTAGAGGCCGATTCCGGTGGTGGGCTCATCCCAGAGCGTCGCGTCGAAAGCGATGGGGCCGGTGGACACGGTGCGCCTCATACCACGCCCCTGTGATAGGCAGGGCGCGCATGGCGATTCACCAGCTGATAGCGAGCTTCGTGCCCGGCGACGCCACCGGGCAGGCCGCGTTGCACCTGCAGCTCCTCCTGCGCCGGCTGGGTGTGTGGGGCGGCCTGTACGCGGATGAAGTCGGCGCGGGGTTGGAGGGCCTGGCCAGTCCCGCCTCGACGTTGAAGCCGGAGCCTGGCGACCTGGTGCTCTATCACCACGGCATCGCCTCTCCGCTGAGCAGCCGGCTCATGCACCTGCCGTGTCGGCGCGGCCTCGTGTTCCACAACATCAGCCCCGCGCGCTTCTACTCGGGACTGTCGCTGGAGAACGCGCTGGTGGCCGGCCGCGCCCAGCTCGCGGCGATGGCGCCCTTCGTGGACGTGGCCATCGGCGTGTCGGACTACAACTCCGCCGAGCTGCGCGTCGCGGGCTACCGCAACGTCCACACGGTGCCGCTGCTCATCGAGCCGGAGCGCTTCGGTCCCGAGCGCGCGGACGCGAAGCTGCTGAGCAAGCTGTCGGGCCCCGGTCCCGTGTTGCTCGGCGTCAGCCGGGTGATGCCGCACAAGCGCTTCGAGGACCTCATCGCCCTGCACCGAGAGGTGCTGCGACTGCGCCCCCAGGCGCGCTTGTTGATGGTGGGCGGGTACGAGCCGGGCAGTCGCTACTTCCGCTCGCTGAAGCGCGAGGCGCGGGGCTTGAGCGGCGTGAGCTTCCTGGGCCGACTGAGCCACGCGGAGCTGGTGGCCGCGTACCGCTCCGCCTCCGTGTTCGTTTCGATGAGCGAGCACGAGGGCTTCGGCGTCCCGCTCATCGAGGCCATGGCGTCGGACGTGCCCGTGCTGGCGTACGCCGCCGCGGCGGTGCCGGAGACGCTGGGCGGCGCGGGCATCGCGTTCGACCAGAAGCGCTTCGCGTTCCTCGCGGAGCTGGCGGTGGACCTGAGCGAGGACCTGTCGCTTCGCGAGCCCGTCATCGCCGGTCAGCGACGCAGGCTGGAGCACTTCTCCGCCGCGTCCGTGCAGCGGGCGCTGTCGGATGCGCTGGGTTCGTCCCTGCCCGCGCCGCGTCCCCGTCGTGCGCCTCCGAAGCGGCCTCGCGTGGCGGTAGTCGTGCAGCGCTATGGCGAGGTGACGGGAGGCGCGGAGATGCTGGCCGCACAGGTGGCCGAGCGCCTCACGCCACACTGGGACCTGACGGTGCTGACCACGTGCGCGAAGAACCACCTCTCCTGGGAGAACGACTTCCCGGCGGGGCCGGACACGGTGCGCGGCGTGGACGTGCTGCGCTTCCCCGTGACGCGGGTGCGCAACATCCGAGGTTTCAACGGGCTGTCCCGAAAGCTCTTCGACAAGAGCAACGAGCGGCTGCGCGAGGAGCAGTGGATCGCCGAGCAGGGCCCGCTGGCTCCGGGGTTGCTGCGCCATCTGGCCGACACGCGAAACGCGTACGACGGTTACCTGTTCTTCACGTATCTCTACGCGCCGACGGTGTGGGGCATGCCCCTGGTGGCGGACCGCGCGCTGCTGGTGCCGACCACGCATGACGAAGCGCCCATCCGGTTCGATGCGTACCGTGACGTCTTCGAGCTTCCCCGCGCGCTGCTCTGCCTGACGCCGGAGGAGCTGACCATCATCGAGAAGTACTTCCCGGGCCATGCGAGGACTCGCGTGGTGGGCGTGGGCGTGGAGCGGCCGGCCGCCGATGGGGCTCGCTTCCGCGAGAAGCACGGCGTGCACCGCGACTACCTGCTCTACGTGGGCCGGCAAGAGCCGGGCAAGGGTGTGCCCGAGTTGCTCCAGTTCCACCAGGCCTTGAAGCAGCGGTACGCGGACGCGCCGGATCTGGTGCTCGCGGGTGACGCGCACATGCCGCTGGAGGGCGATGGCGTGCGCTATCTGGGACGCATCCCCGAGCAGGACAAGCACGACGCACTGGCCGGTGCCCTGGCGGTGGTGGTGCCCTCTCGCTACGAGAGCCTGTCGCTGCTCACGCTGGAGGCCTTCGCGCAGGGTACGCCGGTATTGGTGAACGGGCGCTCGGACGTGCTGGTGGGACAGGTTCAACGCAGTGGCGCGGGCCGCGCGTATACGGACCTGGATTCGTTCATCCAGGGACTGCGCGAAGTGGGCGAGGCGCGAAGCGCGCTGGGCGCGAGCGGTCTGGCGTACGTGAAGAAGCAAGGGTGGCCGCAGGTGGTGGCCGCCTATCGGGACGAGCTGCAACGCATCCTCGAGGAGAAGCATCGATGAAGCTGCTGGGACGCGACATTCCGGCGCGGGAGCTGCTGACCCGCATCGAAGAGCGCCTGCGAACGCGAGGCCTGCCCACTTCCGAAGCGGTGGAGGTGCCCGCCGAAGGCGTGGAGCCCCGAGTGGAGCCACTGACCTTCAACCTGCACGCGCTGGAAGAGAACGCCGACGCCACGCGCGCGCTGCCGCTGCAGACGCACCGGGGCGGCGTGGGTCAGCTCGTGGTGGTGGCCAAGTGGGCATTCCGCAAGTCGTGCCAGGTGTTCATCAACGAGGCCCTGGGTCGACAGCGCGTCTTCAACGGACACGTGCGCGACTCGTACGCCCAGCTCTCCGCCGAGGTCGTCCGCCTGCGCCGCGAGGTGGAGCAACTGCGCGCCCGTCAGGCCAGTGATTCGTCGAGCGCGATTCACGCACGGGCCGCCGAGCCCTCGCTGGAAGCACAGCGCTCCCCTTCTCCGCAGGTGACGAAGGAACCGGCGCGCACCGAACAGCCCCCGGCCGCGCGGCATGCACCCCGGCCGCGCGCCGAGAGTTCAACCGGCCCTGCTCGCCCCCAGGCGGAGCAGTCGCGACCGACGCCCCCCGTGCCGAAGGCGAGCCCCGCTGCGCGGAGCCACGGTGCGCGAGGTGCAGCTCACGACGCCGCGTCTCCGTCAACAGGCGCCGCGGCCGTACTCCCCAAGCCCCGGTCTCCCAAGAACGAGACGGAGCCTCGGCAGGTGCAGTCGCCCCCCACTCCGGCTGGCGTATCGGCGAAGAAGAAGCCGGCGTCCCCGCCCGAGAAGCACCCTCGTGGACCCAACACCTCCAAGCCGCGACGTCCGAAGCGGCGGTAGCAAGGGCGCCGACCCCTGCCGAGAACCCGGCGCGTCGGAAGCCTCTGGCCGTCGCTCCGCCCGGCAGGTCGACGACACGGTTGGGCACCTGCATCCCCACATCCGAACTTTCGAAAACGCAGGAGGCAGGCACGCCCCCTCGCCGATCGTGCCGTCAGGCCACCCAGCTCAGGGGAACAGCATCTGACGAGCACCCCACGCGCCGAGGCAGCGAGGGCCTCGCGCGCTCGCATTGACGCCCCTCCCCCACCGTGCTCAAACCCGGCGCGTGGAAGCGCCCTCCATCAGCGTCGTCATCCCCGCCTACAACGAGGGGCAGCGACTGCCTCGCTTCGTGGAGTCCCTCACCCGCGTCGCCCTGCTCCAGCCGACGCCCCGGGTGGAGTTCATCGTCGCGGATGATGGCAGCGCGCCAGAGCACGCCACGCTGCACCAAGCCAGCATCGAGGCGGCCCAGGCCCGACTGTCGGCCGCGAGTTCGCCCCACCGGTTCACGTATGTCGCCGCGCCCCGCAATGGCGGCAAGGGCTCCGCCATCCGCCTCGGCTGGCGCCACGCTTCTCCTGGAGCCACCTGGCTCGCCTTCCTGGACGCGGACGGGGCCATCAACGCCGAGGAGCTCTTCCGACTGGTGCGGCTGACCGACACTCCCGACGCCGAGGGCGTGGACGTGCTGGCGGGCTCCCGCATCCTCATGGCTGGCCGCCGCGTGGTGCGCAACCTCCACCGCCACCTCCAGGGCCGCATCTTCGCCACCCTGACGGACCTGCACTTCGGCCTGCGCTTCTACGACACGCAATGCGGCGTGAAGCTCATGAGAGCCTCGGTGCTGCGCCCGCTGCTGGACGTGCTGCGCGAGGAGCGCTGGCTGCTCGACGTGGAGCTCCTGGCCCTGCTCCAGCGACAGGGGGCCCGCTGTCTCGAGGTCCCCATCGACTGGGAGGACTTCGGTGGCTCCAAGGTCATCCCCGGCCTGGACGCGGCCCGCATGTTCTGGGGGCTGTTCAAGCTCCGCCGCCGCCTGGAGCACGTCGCCCTGCCCGCTCCCGGGCAAGGAAGGGCGCTACCCACCTCGCTGCCGGGTATCGATACCCGGTGACAGCGGCAGCGCCGTGGACCGGCGCGTCACCCACTTGTCTCCCGCGACACGGCGAAGGGCCCCCTTCCTCGCCAGGTGAGCGGTCGACAGGGCGTCAGGGGCCGCCTCCGAGTGCTGCTCCAGAGGAAATCCAGGCGGGTCGGCACACAGCCGCCCCCCTGTGCGGGCACCTCAACACATGGCGCGGTGTGCCGTCGCACCCCGGGACGGAGCTTCTGCCCCCGGGGCCCGGGCCGACAGGGAGGCCGGCGTCGGGCTCCCGCATTACAACTCCAGCAGAGCCACTCCCTCCCATCGCCTGCTTTCACGCGGCGTCGCGAGGCCGCTTGCTTTCCGGGCGGCTCACCGCGAAATAGGCCCCGCACGCGAGCCGTTGCTCCGGGTTCCTCCTACACCTTCAGTGATATGCGCGCCCTGACCGACCTGCCCTCCGACCCTGGCCCCTCCCTTCAACTGGGTCTGCCGGGCTTCACCTTCGAAGACCTCTACCGCCCGCGCGGACTGCGCCGGCTGGCCAAGAGCTTCGACGCGCAGCTCGCCGAGGACGAGCCCGAGCTCTTCAAGGCCTTCGACGCCTACCGTCAGTCCGGCGGTACCAGCCTCACCGGCCCCGCCGAGTCGGACCTGTTGGTGCGGGTGGCCCGGCACACGTCGCGCTTCGTCTCCCGACTCTTCCGAGTCGACCAGGAGCTGGAGCGGCAGATGGGCCAGTTGAAGGGAGAGCTGCCCCTCTTCGACTTCAAGCGCGAGTTCATCACCCGCCGCGTCTTCAAGAAGGGCGCGCCGGACCGTCCGGCGCTGGCCGAGTTCCCGTCGCTGGATGGGCGCATGCGGCTGCTGCTCCAGCTCGGCTTCCCGGAGGCGCTCTCCCTGGGCGACTTCGAGCGCGGCCTCGCCGAGTCCGTCCTCACGCTCATGGAACTGGAGCGGCTGTTCTCCGGCAACCTGCCCGCGGCGGAGCAGGCGAAGGCGGAGGCCCTGCGCGCCCGCTGGTCGGCGCTGCGCACCTCGCTGACGGCCACACCGGAGGGCCGAGAGGCCTTCGGCTCCAGCCTCGTCACCCAGGGCGATGATGCCGCGGAGCTGCAGTCCGTCCGCGCGCTGCTGTCGCTGGCGGACCGCTGGACGTACGCGCGCGCGCTGCACCCGGAGACCAAGGAGCAGTTCCACACCTGGCCCACCCACCGCGTGCCCAAGCCGCTGGTGTTCGACCAGCTCGTGCAGCTCCAGCGCCCGGACGCCGCGCTTCCCGAGGCCACCGAGGGCCTGGCGCACCACCTCCGCCACCGCGACGGCTTCAAGCTCACCGACCGCCGAGGCACCGCGCGCGATGTGATGAACGAGGTGGACTACTGCGTGCTCTGCCACGAGCGCCAGAAGGACTCCTGCTCCAAGGGCTTCCCCGCGAAGGACAAGGTCGCCGAGGGCCACAGCTACAAGAAGAACCCGCTGGGCATCCCCCTCACGGGCTGTCCGCTCGACGAGCGCATCTCCGAGGCGCACCTGCTCAAGCGCGAGGGCAACTCGCTCGCGGCGCTGGCGGTCATCACGCTCGACAACCCGATGTGCCCCGGCACCGGCCACCGCATCTGCAATGACTGCATGAAGGCGTGCATCTTCCAGAAGCAGGAGCCGGTGAACATCCCGCTGGCGGAGACGGCCGCGCTGACGGACGTGCTGGACCTGCCCTGGGGCTTTGAAATCTACGGGCTGCTCACGCGCTGGAACCCGCTCAACATCCGCCGTCCGTACGCGCTGCCCTACGTGGGTCGCAACGTGCTGGTGGTAGGCCTGGGGCCCGCCGGCTACACGCTGTCGCACTACCTGCTCAACGAGGGCTTCGGCGTCACGGGCATGGACGGCCTGAAGATTGAACCGTTCTCCGACGAGCTGGCCGGCCGCAATGGCCACGCCCTCAAGCCCATCCGCGACTGGCGTTCGCTCACGCGCGAATTGGATGAGCGCGTGCTGGAGGGCTTCGGCGGCGTGTCCGAGTACGGAATCACCGTGCGTTGGGACAAGAACTTCCTCACGCTCATCCACCTGACGCTGGCGCGGCGGGACGGCTTCCGCATCCACGGTGGCGTGCGCTTCGGTGGCACGCTCACCATCGAGGACGCGTGGGAGCTGGGCTTCGACCACATCGCCATCGCCGCGGGCGCCGGACGTCCCACCATCATCGGGATGAAGAACAACCTCATCCGGGGCATCCGCAAGGCGAGCGACTTCCTCATGGCGCTCCAGCTCACGGGCGCCTTCAAGAAGGACTCGCTGGCGAACCTCCAGGTGCAGTTGCCCGCCATCGTCATCGGCGGCGGCCTCACCGGCGTCGACACCGCCACGGAGCTGATGGCGTACTACCCGGTGCAGGTGGAGAAGGCGCTCGCCCGCCACGAGAAGCTCTCCGCGGAGCTGGGCGACGAGGCCATCCTCGCGAAGCTGGACGCCGAGGAGCGCGCCACCTACCAGACCTTCCTGGAGCACGGCCGCGCGGTGCGCGCCGAGCGCGAGCAGGCGAAGGCGGAGGGCCGCACGCCGGACTTCATCAAGCTGGTGCGAGCGTGGGGCGGCGTCAGCCTGGCCTACCGCCGCGGCCTCACCGAGTCCCCCGCCTACCGCCTCAACCACGAGGAAGTGTCCAAGGCGCTGGAGGAGGGCATCCGCTTCATCGAGCGCATGAGCCCGGTGGAGGCGCTGCAGGACGAGACGGGCGCGGTGCGAGCGCTGCGCTTCGAGCGCATGGTGACGGTGGACGGCAAGCTCAAGGGCAGCGGCCAGTTCTTCGAGCTACCCGCGCGCACCGTGTGCGTGGCCGCCGGCACCTCGCCCAACGTCACGTACGAGCGCGAGTACCCGGGCACCTTCAAGCTCGACGAGGGCGGCGACTACTTCCAGGGCTACTCCCTGGTGGACGGTGAGCAGGGCTTCACGCTGGAGCCCGTGGAGGCCAGCGAGGACCTGGACTCCAAGGTGGGCTTCTTCACGTCGTATGCGAAGGACGGGCGCTTCATCTCCTTCTACGGAGACAACCACCCGACGTACGCGGGCAACGTGGTGAAGGCCATGGCCAGCGCGAAGGATGGCTACTCGGAAGTGGCGCGCCTGTACGCGAAGGAAGTGGCGTCGCTCGACTTCGACGACGAGGTCGCCCAGGCCCGTCGCGAGGAACTGCGCGCCGCGCACTTCGCGAAGCTGGACGCCGCGTTCAACGCCACCGTGGTGTCCGTCACCCGCCTGACGCCGACGATTGTGGAGGTGGTGGTGAAGGCGCCCTTCGCGGCCAGCCACTTCCAGCCCGGCCAGTTCTACCGGCTCCAGAACTTCGAGCGGAACGCGCCCGTCGTCGACGGCATGCGCCTCACCATGGAGGGCCTGGCCCTCACCGGCGCGTGGGTGGACAAGGAGAAGGGACTGATGGGCACCATCGTCCTGGAGATGGGCTCCTCGTCGCGCCTGTGCTCCGCGCTCACCCCGGGCGAGTCCGTGGTGCTGATGGGCCCCACCGGCGCGCCCACCGAGATTGCCCACAACGAGACGGTGGTGCTCGTCGGCGGTGGCCTGGGCAACGCGGTGCTCTTCTCCATCGCCCGCTCGCTCAAGGCGGCGGGTTGCCGCGTCGTCTACTTCGCCGCCTACCGCCTCAAGTCGGACTCCTTCAAGCACGACGAAATCGAGGCCGGCACGGACCAGATTGTGTGGTCCGTGGACAGCGGCGACTTGATTGAGCCGCGCCGTCCGCAGGACGCCGCCTTCCGGGGCAACGTGGTGCAGGCGATGGTGGCGTACGCCGAGGGCAAGCTCGCCACGCCCGGCCTCATCCCGCTGTCGGAAGTGGACCGCATCATCGCCATCGGCTCGGACCGGATGATGCGCGCGGTGGCCGAGGCCCGGCACAAGGTGCTCCAGCCGTACCTGAAGCCGGACCACGAGGCCATCGGCTCCATCAACTCGCCGATGCAGTGCATGATGAAGGAGATCTGCGCCCAGTGCCTCCAGCGGCACGTGGACCCGCGCACCGGCAAGGAGACGTGGGTGTTCTCCTGCTACAACCAGGACCAGCGGCTGGACCAGGTGGACTTCGTCAACCTGAACCAGCGCCTGCGCGGCAACACGGTGATGGAGAAGGTCGCCGACCTCTACCTGGCGCAGCTGCTCAAGAAGGCACCGCACCTCAAGCGCGTCTGAGGTGCACGCCTTCCCGGGTCTTCATCGACGCGTGCCGGTGAAGACCCGCAGCATCTCCTGGTAGTTCTTCATCAGCTCGTCCTCGCGCGTGAGGACCACGTCCACGTTGGCGTCGCCGTACTCACGCCGCACATCCGTCAGCTTCTGGAACGACTCCACCTGGTGGCGCATGGAGGCCACCTGCGCCGCCAGCTCCTGACGCTGCTCGGGCGGCAGCTTCTCCTGGAGTTCCTCCAGCTTCCGAAGCTCCTCCTCGTACTGGAGCGTGCGCCCCAGCTGCCGTTGACTGATGACGGCCGTGACGACTTCGGCCAGGCCGTTGACGTCACTCACGCTCAGCCCCGCCTGCGTGCGCGCCTCCGACTCCGCCTTGGCCTTCGCCTCCACCACCTTGAGGCCCGCGCGGACTTCCGCCATCGCCTCCGGAGTGCCCGCGTCCACCAGCGCGCCCAACCCCTGGAGTCCCTTCACCTGGGAGCCGTACACCTCCAGCATCCGCCGCTGGTAGGCCACGTAGGCGGTCAGCTTCTCGGGCGTCACCACATAGGGCCCCGCGCCGGTCGCCTCCTCGGCCACCAGGCCGGCGGCGCCACCACCACCATCCGCCACCCCGGGTGCATCGCTACCCGTGGCCCCATCCTTCTTACAGCCCGAGAAGGCCAACAACCCCGCCAGGACCCACAGCGCCTTGCGCATCCAGACTCCTTCCAGAGAGACACGGCACGTCAGTCCCCGCGTGTATGCTGCGCGGACGCGTGCGGAGGAGGGCGGCCAACTCCTGTCTGTCATGCCGAGGTTGTTGCGGCCACTGAACAATCGCCGCATTACCTTTGACCAACCCGGCTGCGGTCATGTACGAACCGCGGTCCTGTCGTACCGGTGGAGGGACTTTGAGGATTTTCCTGGTTAGGCACGGCGATGCGGACGCTGAGATCCCCGAGGGTCTCGGTGACGAGGCGCGCGCGCTCACAGCGAAGGCTCGGGCGAACACCGCCGCGCACTTCGCATCGTTGTCCGAGCGCATGGGCCCCATCGGCCTCATCCTGACCAGCCCGCTGGTTCGCACGGTCCAGACGTCGCAGATTCTGTCCTTCGTGACGAAACACGAAGGGCTGCTGCGGGCGCATCGCTGCCTGTTGCCGGACATGCCGGTGGGCGCGGTGGAGCCGGTGCTGGCCGAGCACGCGGATGAGAACCTCGTCCTGGTCGGCCACCAGCCGTCCATGGGCGCCCTGGCGGCGCACCTGACGGGGATGCAGTCCTTCCCCAAGTCCGTTCACCCGGGCACCGTCATCGCCCTGGAGCGCGTCGAGAGCGAGACGTCGCCGCACTTCAAGTTCCTGTTCTACGCGGCCCCTGGCCAGCAGGTGCTTGACGTCATTCAGTGAGGCCCGTGCGGCCATGATGGAAGAAGCCCGCTACAACCAGCTCGTGGCCATCGTCTTCAAGCGGATGCTTGCCGCCGCGGACGCCATTGATCCAGACCTCCTGGAGGCGGAGAGCACGGGTGACATGCTCACCCTCACCGCCCGCTCCCGGGAGAAGTGCATCGTCAACACCCAGCGCGCCGTGAAGCAGATCTGGGTGGCGGGACGAGGCCAGGGCATCCACTTCAACTACGACGAAGCCAGCGGCACCTGGCAGGACGACAAGGCGCGCGGCCTGGAGTTGTTCCGCTTCGTCGCCGACGTCGTTCACGACATCAGCGACGTGGACTTCATCTACCCGTCCTGAGTGCGGCTGGCGGCGTCGCTGGCCACTTCCACCCAGTCACCACCCGCCGCCTGCGCGCGTCGCAGCGCGTCTCCCGCGTCCTTCAGCAGACCGCCGAAGCTGACCTGCTGGCCCGTGGCGCCCGGCGGCGCGCTCTTGTTGCCGGCGGGAGGCTCCGACACCGCCACGCCCACGGATGCGGTGCCCGCGGGCAGGGATTGCACGGCCTTCAGCTTCTCTCGCAGGCGCTCGGCCACCACCCGCGCGCCCGAGCGGGGCGTGTGTGGCAGGAAGACGACGAAGCGGCTGTCCGCGAAGGGCACGGCCACGTCGATGTCGCGCACGCCCTCCACCAGCAGGCCCAGCGTCTCCGCCAGTGCGCCCCGCCTCGCGGTGGGTGACAGCGCCGCGGACCGCTCCGTGAAGCGGTCCACCTCCACCATCAGCAGGGCGATGGGATAGCGGTAGCGACGGCTGCGCTTCACCTCCATCAGCATCAGCCGCTTGAGGAACTCGAAGTCCGCCGACGTGCCGCCCGTGGATGGAGCCGGCTCCGGACGGGTGACGCGCCGGGCCTCGGGCTCCACCAACGGAGCCGGGGCAGGAGGCGGCACCGGAACGGAAGGCACCACGGCGGTGCGCCGGGCCTCCTCTCGCTGCAGCAGCAGCGAGACACACGTCAGGACGGTGCCGCGTTTGAGGGGGCCCACCAGACTGCCATCCGCACCGGCCTGGGCGGCACGCTCGTCGGCCTGCTCCTCGTCCGGCGGGTACACCAGCAGCACCGGCACGTGGAGCCCCTGGGCACGCAGGCTCCGGCACAGCGCCTCTCCATCCAGCGGCCCCAGCCCCGAAGCCAGGACCACCGAGGGCGGCCGCTCTCGCGAGGCGCGTTGAGCCTCGTCGGCGCTGGCCACCCAACTCACTTCGTGGCCGGCTCCCTCGAGGAACCGGCGCAAGACACCCGCCACCGGAGCGGCGGGTTCGGCCAGGAGCACGAAGGCCATCAGACCTCCATGACCTCCTTCTCCTTCTTCTTGATGATCTCATCCACCTGGGCCACGCCGCCGTCGGTCTCCTTCTGGACCTTCTCGGAGATGCGCTTGTGGTCGTCCTCGGTGATCTTCTTGTCCTTCAACTGCACCTTGAGCGCCTCGTTGGCGTCACGGCGGATGTTGCGGATGGCGACCTTGTGGTCCTCACCCTTCGTCTTCACCTGCTTGGCGATGTCCTTGCGGCGCTCCTCGGTGAGCGGCGGGAAGGGCAGGCGAATCATCTCCCCATCATTCATCGGGTTGATGCCGAGGTTGGCCTCGCGAAGGGCCTTCTCGATTTCCTTCAGGACAGTCTTTTCCCACGGCTTGATGATGATGAGCCGGGGCTCCGGGGCGCTGACGCTGGCCACGCCGGACAGCGGGGTGGGCGTGCCGTAGTAGTCCACCCGGATGTTGTCGAGGATGGCGGTGCTGGCGCGCCCGGTGCGCACCTTGGTCAGCTCCCGCTTGAGGTCCTCGAGGGACTTGTCGATACGGCCCTTCAATTCGACGACGATGTCACCGCTCATATGCGAGCTCTCCTTGAACACGAGTCGGGATGAATGCGAGCGGTCAGGCCCAGACCGTCTCGCTGCCGCCCACGACGGTACCAATCTCTCCGCCCCCCAGCACCGCGCGCTGGATGTTTCCCGGCACGGTGAGGTCGAAGACGATGATGGGCAGCTTGTTGTCCATGCACAGCGAGATGGCCGTGGAGTCCATCACGTTGAGGTTCTGCTTCAACACGTCCATGTACGTCAGCGAGCGGTAGCGGCGCGCCGTCGGGTCCTTCTTCGGATCCGCGTTGTAGATGCCGTCCACCTTCGTCGCCTTGAGGATGACCTGGGCGTTGATTTCCATGGCGCGCAGCGACGCGGCCGTGTCCGTCGTGAAGTACGGATTGCCCGTGCCCGCCGCGAAAATCACCACCCGCCCCTTCTCCAGGTGGCGCACCGCGCGCCGGCGGATGTAGGGCTCGGCGATCTGCTCCATCTTGATGGCCGACAGCACGCGCGTGTGCATGCCCTTCTTCTCCAGCGCGTCCTGCATGGCCATGGAGTTGATGCATGTGGCCAGCATCCCCATGTAGTCGGCACTGGCCCGGTCCATCCCCTCCGTCGCGCCCGCCACGCCGCGGAAGATGTTGCCTCCGCCAATGACGAGGGCCACCTCCACGCCAGCCGCCGCCAGCTTGATGACCTCGTCCGCGATGCCACTGAGGGTGGGTGGGTGGATGCCGTACTTCCCTTCTCCCATCAGGGCCTCACCCGAGAGCTTGAGGAGGATGCGCTTGAAGCGGAGCGGTTGGGTCGTGTCGGAGGACATGCGCGTCCGCTTCTATCCCCCGTCTGGCGCCATATCAACGCCCGAGTCGGACACCCCTGCTCACACCGTCAGCTGCCAATCGCCTGGAGGGGCTGGAAAGGCCCGCAAAGGCGAGGGCCGCGTCCCCCGCCCCCATCAGGGTACGGAGCGCGCGGCCCTCAGGGCCCTGCTCGAACCATTTCACGGCCCCCGAAAGGGCCGCGAGGGGGCTCAGCCCTGCAGCGTCTTGGCGACTTCGGCGGCGAGGTCGTCCTTCTTCTTCTCGATGCCCTCACCCACCTCGAAGCGGACGAAGCGGCGCACGGAGACCTTCTCGCCAATCTTCGCGGCGCGCTCGGTGATCATGTCACCGACCTTCTTCTTGTCGTCCTTCACCCAGAGCTGGTCCACGAGGCAGACCTGCTCGTAGTACTTCTCCATCTTCCCGACGAGGATCTTGTCCAGCATCGCCTCGGGCTTGCCCTGCTGCTTGAGCAGGTCGCGCTGAATCTCGCGCTCCTTCTCCATGTTGTCCGTGGGGACTTCCTCGCGACGGACGAACTTGGGGCCGGTCGCGGCGATCTGCATCGCCACTTCCTTCACCAGGTCCTGGAAGTCAGGGTTGCGAGCGACGAAGTCCGTCTCGCAGTTGACCTCCACCAGCACGCCGATGCGGCCGCCGTGGACGTACGTGCCGACGAGGCCCTCGGCCGCGACGCGACCTTCCTTGCCCGCCGCCTTGGAGATGCCCTTCTTGCGCAGCCACTCCTCGGCCTTCGCGAAGTCGCCGCCCGTCTCCGTGAGCGCCTTCTTGCAGTCCATCATGGGCGCGCTGGTCCGCTCGCGCAGGTCCTTCACCATCTGGGCCGTGATTTCGGCCATGTTCGTCTCCTGTCTCCACCGTCACGAGGGCGCCAGGCGCCGGGCGGAGCATCCGGTTTCAAGGGATACGGCTACAGCGAAAAACAAGGACGGCCGGGTCGCAGGCATTCTGATGCGCCACCCGGCCGCCACGAACACTGGAGTACAGCGAGAGGCGACTACTCCTTCGCCGCCTCGCCACCCTCGGCCGCCGCGGGCTGCTCGGCCGCGGGCTGCTCGGCCACGGCCGGCGCGCCCTTCATCTCCACGAGAGGACCCCGGCGCTCGCCGCCACGGTCGCCACCACCGCGGTGGTCGCCACCCCGGCGATCCCGGTTGTCACGGCGCGGGCCACGGCGGTCGTCGCGGTCACGGCGGTCATCACGGCCCTCGCGCTCCTCCTGCTCGTCGCGCTCCGCCGCGCCGGAGGCGCGGTAACGGGCGGCGCCCTCGATGCAGGCCTCGGCGATCTTCGACGTGAAGAGCTTGATGGAGCGGATGGCGTCGTCGTTGCCGGGAATCACGAAGTCGATGCCGTCGGGATCGCAGTTCGTGTCGACCAGGCCAATCACGGGGATGCCCAGGCGGGTCGACTCGTGGATGGCGATGTGCTCCTTCTTCGGGTCGATGATGAAGACGCAGCGGGGCAGCTTCGACATCTCCTTCACGCCGCCCAGGTTCTTCTCGAGCTTCTCGCGCTCGCGCTCCAGCGAGGCGACTTCCTTCTTGGGCAGGCGCTCGAACGTCCCATCCTCGGCCATCTTCTCCAGCGTCTTCAGCCGGTCGATGCCCTGCTTGATGGTCTTGAAGTTGGTCAGCGTGCCACCCAGCCAGCGGCTGGTGACGAAGTACTGACCGGCGCGCGCGGCCTCCTCGCGGATGACGTCCTGCGCCTGCTTCTTGGTGCCGACGAAGAGCACCGTGCCGCCACGGGCCGTCACGTCCGCCACGAAGCGGAACGCCGAGCGGGCCATGGAGACCGTCTTCTGCAGGTCGATGATGTAGATGCCGTTGCGGGCACCGAAGATGTAGGGCTTCATCTTCGGGTTCCAGCGCTTCGTCTGGTGGCCGAAGTGGACGCCGGCCTCCAGGAGCTGCCGCATCGTGATGCCGCCGGCGGCGGCCATGGCCTGCTGCTGCGTCTGCGTTTCCTGCGTGTCGATCGACATGGTGTTTCTCCGGTTATTCCGCCACACCCGGGTGTTGCTCCGGCCGTGACTGCCGGGAGCGAGGGCCCTCCTTTCGGAGAAGTCCTCCACTCACGGGAGCACCGGCGACCGGCACGGGCGTGTGTGAAGTGGGTACGACTCGGGGTCAACACCCCCGGCCCCAGACTACGAGGCGGGGGGTCCTTAACAGAACCCTTCCCGGCGGCGCAAGCTTCGCTTCACCGCCCGTGGCGGGAAGAAGGCTCGTGCTCGCCTCCCTGCCCTCCTGGCCCCCTTTCCAGGGCCCCAGGGACGGGCCGAGCGCCAGAAAGAGGACCGGCGCGGCCCGCCGTCCGACAACCCCGGACGGCGCCGCGCCGGCGCCCTACTTCTGACATCCCGCGACGAGGCGCCTAGACGCTGGCTTCCGCCGCGCCGTGGCACTTCTTGTACTTGCGACCGCTGCCGCAGGGGCAGGGGTCATTGCGGCCCACGCGGGGGCCCTGCTGGGCGGCCGGCGTACGGGCCGCCGCGGCCACGGAGGCCTCGTCCAGCTTGCCCTCCGCCGTGCCACGGCCTTCCACCGCCTTGCGCTGCTGCTGGGCCAGCTGGCGCTGGATGCGGACGGCCTCTTCCTCCGCGCTGGTGGCGGAGCGGGGCTGCACGCGCATGAGTTGCGAGACGAACTGCGCCTTGATGGCGGACAGGGTCTGGATGAAGCCCTGGTAGCCCTCGCGCTTGTACTCCTGCTTCGGGTCCTTCTGGCCGTAGCCACGCAGGCCGATGCCCTGGCGCAGGTGGTCCATGCCCAGCAGGTGCTCCTTCCAGAGCCGGTCGATGGTCGCCAGGTAGTTGTACTGGAGGAAGCGCAGGAAGTTCTCGCCGAACTCCTCGTCGCGCGTGCGGAAGACCTTCTCCGCCGCCTTGTAGATGTGGTCCTGGAGTTCGTCGCGGTTGCCCACGCCCTCGAAGCCCATCTCCAGGTCGAACGTCTCCTTCACGTTCTTCGACAAGGCGTCCAGGTCCCACCCGTCCGAGCCCTTGGTGGGCGCGTACGTGTCCACGGTGGAGACGATGACGTCCTCCAGCGCGTCCAGGACCATCTCCTTGAAGTCCGCCCAGCTCACCATCCGCTCGGAGCGGCTCTTCACGCGCGTCTTCGGGTCCTCGGTGAACTCCACCAGGGGCACGCCCGCGCCCGCGGCCAGCACCTGACGACGCAGCTTGTAGATGGTGCGCCGCTGCTGGTTCATCACGTCGTCGTACTCGAGCAGGTTCTTGCGGATGTCGAAGTTGTGTCCCTCGACACGCTTCTGGGCCCCTTCAATCGCGCGGGACAGCCAGATGTGCTCGATGACCTCGCCCTCCTCCATGCCCAGCCGCTCCATGAGTCCCTGGATGCGCTCCGAGCCGAAGATGCGCATCAGGTCATCCTCGAGCGAGAGGAAGAACCGGCTGGCGCCCGGGTCACCCTGGCGACCGGCGCGGCCGCGCAGCTGGTTGTCCACGCGGCGCGACTCGTGGCGCTCGGTGCCGATGATGAACAGGCCGCCGGCCGCCATCACCTCCTCGCGCTCCTGCTTCGTCTCCGTCTCCAGCCGGGCCTGGGCGGCGACGAGCCGCTGCTCCCAGTCCGCCAGCTCCTGCTGGTAGGCGACCATCGGGTCCACCTGCGGCGCGGCGCCATCCACCGGGGGCGGCAGCGGCGCGGGGG
>NZ_JABUMQ010000183.1:0-22324 GCF_013336645.1 Myxococcus sp. CA039A
TGGTGGGCGTGAGACGCAAGCGGGTGGGGAAGGCGGCGCAGCCGCCCACCGTGCTGCTCATCGAGCCGCGGGCGGACGACCTGGAGCGGACCCGGATGCTCCTCGGGGAGGCCGGCTTCCGGGTGGTGCCAGTGACTCGCTTCGACGCGGCGGTGCCGCTGTTCGAGGTCATCCGCCCGGACGCGGTGCTGCTGGCGGTGCAGGCGCCGGACTATGGCGCCGTGCAGGTGGCGAGGAGGCTGCGGCAGATCAGCCGGGGCACCGTGCCGTTGCTCTACATGGTGGACCCCCACGACGTGGGGGCCTACCAGCACTGTCTGGAGAAGGGGCAGTGCGTGGACGTCGTGCCGCGGTCGGGCAGCGGGTCGGAGCTGGCGGTGAAGCTGCACGCGCAGCTGCGACTGAAGGCGGCCGTCCTGCGGGCGGCGTCAGGTGAGGAAGAAGACACGGCGCTGGCGCTGCATGACCCGGTGACGGGGCTTTACAACAAACCGTTCCTGCTCTCGCTCCTGGGCCTGGAGGTGCGCCGGTGCGAGCGGTATGGCGGGAGCTTCTCCGTGATCTCCGCGGAGGTCGGGGGCTGGAGTGCGATGCGCAAGGAGTACGGGCGCGGCATGGCGGAGCGTCTCTTGGTGTACAGCGCGGTGGTGCTGGGACAAACGGTGCGGGAAGCGGACGCGGTGGCCCGGGTGGGTGAGAGCCAGTTCGCGCTGATGTTGCCGGGGACTCCGGCGGAGGCGGTGCCGGTGATGCTGTCGCGGGTGGCCGCGCGCTTCGAGTCGGCGCGTTTCCAGGTGGACGGTCGGGTGGTGCGCACCACGTTGGAACTGGGGGCGGTGAGCTTCCCGGACACGGTGGGCACGCCTCAGCAGCTTTTGAGCGCGGCGCAGCAGGACATGCGGCGCACGCGTGAGTTTCGTCGGATGGCCGGGTCCATGACCCGGCTCTCGGTGTGAGGATGGGCGGAGGTTCGATGCAGAGGGCGAGCGGAGGCGAGGGGATGGATCGGATCGCGGTGCTGGTGGTGGATGACGAGGAGTCGGTTCGCACCTTCCTGTCCGAGTTGCTCGGCAGCGCGGGCTATCAAGTGCGCTGCGCGGGGAGTGGCGCGCAGGCGTTGGAGATGCTCGCGGGGGGCTCGTTCGACGCGGTGTTGCTCGATGTCGTGATGCCCGAAATGAGTGGCCTGGAGGTGCTGCGTCGCTACCGGGGCCAGGGTGGCAATGCCCCCGTGGTCGTGCTCAGCGGCCTGACGGGCGCGGACGACGCCGTGCGCGCCATGAAGATGGGCGCCAGCGACTATCTGTCGAAGCCCCTGGGCAATGACGAGTTGCAGGATGCCCTGGCCCGGGCGCTCGGCACGCGCGTGCCTGATCGCCAGGTGGTGCCTCCGCCCCTGGCGCCGCGTCCGGCGGTGGACACGGCGGCGGAATCCCGGGTGCTCATCTCCTCGTCTCCGTCCATGAGACGGGCGCGGGCGCTGGTGGAGCGCATCGCGAACGAGAACGTCCCGGTGCTGCTCCTGGGCGAGTCCGGCACGGGCAAGGAGGTCATCGCGCGGGAGATCCACGCACGCAGCCAGCGTCGCGGACGGCCGTTCATCAAGGTGAACTGCGCGGCGCTCCCTGGCGAACTCCTGGAGAGCGAGCTGTTCGGACACGAGCGCGGCGCGTTCACGGGCGCCACGGCGGAGAAGCCCGGCAAGTTCGAGCTGGCGGACCAGGGCACCATCTTCCTGGACGAGATTGGCGAGATGGCCATCCGGCTCCAGGCCAAGCTGCTCCAGGTGCTGCAGGACGAGGAGTTCTTCCGCGTCGGTGGCAAGAAGAGCGTCCGCGTGGACAGCCGCGTGGTGGTGGCGACCAACCGCGACCTGGAGAAGGAGATCGCGCTCGGCAACTTCCGCGAGGACCTCTACTACCGCCTCAACGTGGTGGCCATCCGCCTGCCGCCCCTGCGCGAGCGGCGCGAGGACGTGGTGCCGCTGACGGACCACTTCCTCAAGAAGTACGGCCGCCAGTACATCACCGGCGTCTCGGAGCTGCCCACGGAGGTGCTGCAGGCCTTCGCGGACTACGACTGGCCGGGCAACGTGCGCGAGCTGGAGAACATGGTGCGCCGGCTGTGCGTGCTCAAGGACCCGACGCTGGTGCTCGACGAGCTCAACGCCGCGGGTCGCTCTCCGGCGAGCGCGCCGTCCCTTCCCACCGCCTTTGGTGGCGACGACAGCGGCTACGGGCACCGCGCGGTGGAGGAGCATCCGCGTGGGCACCAGGGCTCGTCCGTCCAGGTGCTGGAGATGCCCTCGCGCAGCGTGTCCCCGACCACGGCGGCTGCGCACAGCCAGGCCCATGCGTCCGCGGTGATGGAGCCGATGAACTCCGTGATTCCGGCGCCGCGCTACGTCAATCCGTTCGATGTGCCGCAGCCTCCGCCTCCGCCTCCACCGGCGGGAGAGCTGTCGCTGAAGGACATCGGCAAGCGCGCGGCGATGCTGGCCGAGCGCGAGGCCATCCTCGCCATGCTCCAGCGCACCGCGTGGAACAAGCGGCGCGCGGCCGGCAAGCTGCGCATCAGCTACAAGGCGCTGCTCTACAAGATCAAGGAGTGCGGAATCATCGACCCGCGCGCCAGCGCGGAGCTGTGATCGGTACGCCACGGCTTGCCTTTGCCCCCCGGCTTTCGCTATCGCGGGGGGCATGACTCCTTCCCTGGTCTTCCTGGGCTCCGGTTACACGCTGACGCGACTCGCGGTGGCGCAGGCCCAGGCAGGACGAGACGTCCTCGCGGCCACGCGGGATTCCGCCCGACGCGAGGAGCTGGTGCGCGCGGGCGCTCGCGTCTCCTCGCTGGAAGACGCGCTGCTCCAGACCCAGGGCGCGCATGTCGTCGTCTCCGTTCCACCCGAGGCGGGGCTCGACGGCGCCATCGCCAGCGCGCTCGCGGCCCGGCCTCCCGCGCGACTCGTGTACCTGTCCTCCACCGGTGTCTATGGCAGTGCTCGGGGGGCGGTGGACGAGGACACGCCGGTGGACGTCGCCTGGCCCTCGTCACTCGGTCGCCTGGAAGCGGAGTCGCGCTACCTGTCGCTCGGAGCGATGGTGCTGCGCATCGCCGGCATCTATGGCCCCGGGCGCGGTGCCCACTCCCGCCTGCTGTCCGGCAACCTCCGCCTGCCGGAGCGCGGAGGGCGCATCTCCCGCGTCCACGTGGATGACCTGGGCGCGGCCATCCTCGCGGGGCTCGAGCAGGGAACGCCCGGGGCCCTGTACTGCGTGGCGGATGATCGCGCCGCGCCCCTGGAAGAGACCGTCACCTGGCTGGCGCATCGGCTGGCCATGTCGGTGCCTCCGCGGGTGCCCCTGGAGACGCTGCATGAGTCCCTGCGCGGTGACAGGGCCATCTCCAATGCCCGGCTCAAGGAGCTGGGCTGGCTGCCGCGCTACCCGGACTTCACCGTGGGCTTCGCCGCGGTGCTGAAGGAGGAAGGGCGCACGAGCGGGGAGGGCGACGTCGTCATCCGCCCGGTGTTTCCCGACGAGGCGGAGGCCTTCCGGGCGATGCGGCTGCGCTCGCTGACGGAGCACCCGGAGGCCTTCGGGTCCTCGTTCGAGGAGGAGTCCGAGTTCGCGCTGGAGGTGTTTCGCGGGCGGCTCGAGTCGACGGATTCGCAGCGGGTGCTGGGGGCCTACGACGGGACGCGGTTGGTGGCCGTGGTGGGCGTGCGCCGGGAGCCCCGTCTCAAGTCCGCGCACAAGGCCTTCGTCTGGGGCATGTACGTGGCCGAGGAGGCGCGCTCACGCGGTGTTGGCCGCCGGCTGCTCGTCGCCATCCTCGCCGAGGGGCGAAAGCTCCCAGGCGTCGAGCAGCTCCTCCTGGCCGTCGTCTCCGGCAACGCCGCTGCGCACACCCTGTACCGCTCCGTTGGCTTCCAGACATATGGGGTGGAGCCCCGGGCGCTGAAGATCGGCGGCGCCTATGTCGACGAGGAGCTGATGGTCCTCACGCTCTGAGGCGAAACCCCGCGCGCACATCCTCGCACCCGGCCTGTCGCTTCAGGTCGAGCCCGCGACGTGTCGTTTGTTTGCGCCACCCGGCGATGGCGGGTGACAGATCCACGACGCCATGGTGTTCCAGGGAACGGAGGACGCGGAGGTGGCCTGGATGGAGGGCCGCGCTGACCGCGCTGGAGGCTTCGTGAGCATGGCCCTGTGCACCCCTGACTGGCTGCTGGAGCGAATCGCCCTGGGTGAGCTTCCCTCGGAGTCGCTCGCCGCCGCCCGCGCCAAGCTGGAGCAGGAACCCCACGGGGCCGCGCGGCTCGCCCGGCTGGAGTCGGACTCGCGCGAGACGCTGGTCCGTCACCCCCCCGAGTCCGTGAGCCGGGAAGTGGCTCGTCGCCTCCGCACCGCCCAGCTTCAGGCGAACGCGGCGCGGCAGCCGGAGCGCCAGGGCTGGCACGGGTGGTCCCTGAGCATGCCGGTGGCCGCGTCCCTGGTGCTGCTGTTCCTGTCCGCGCAGCAGGACGTGGTGGAGTCGCCTTCGCTGCTGCCCGTGCGCGTCGAGCTGCTCGAGACGGTGGGCATCAAGGGCGATGCCCGGTTGCTGGTGTATCGGCAGGACGCGGGAGCGCCGGAGCTGCTGTCGGACCACACGCCCGCCCGCACCGGAGATCTGCTCCAGCTCAGCTACATTTCCGGGGGCCATCGCCATGGCGTGGTGGTCTCCGTGGACGGACGAGGCGCTGTGACGCTGCATCACCCCACCACCCTGGTGGGGCCCACGAAGCTTCAGTCGGGAGACGCGGTGTCCTTGACGCATTCCTACGAACTCGATGACGCACCGGGTTTCGAGCGCTTCTTCCTCGTCACCTCGGATTCGCCGCTGGACGTGGGGTCCGTGCTGGAGGCCGCGCGCCTGCTGGCCCGTCACCCCACCGAGGCGAGCATCCGGCCGCTCCCGCTTCCGGGTACCCTGGCCCAGACATCCTTCACGTTGGAGAAAGTGCCGTGATGCCGCGGTCGCTCCTGTTCCTGTCCCTGTTGCTTCCCACGCTGGCCATGGCGGCTCCCGCCACGCCCGCGCCCGTCGCCGTCCGTCGCTTCGCGCTGCTGGTGGGCGTCAACGATGGAGGCCCTGGCCGTGCCCGGCTCCGCTATGCCGTCACCGACGCGAGCTCCTTCGGCAATGTGCTGGAGGAGCTGGGCGGAGTGTTGCCTCAAGACCGGCTGATGATGCTGGAAGGAGACCGCGCGGCGCTGGAGCAGGCGCTGGCGCGCTTCAAGGCCATGGTCGGCGCGGCGAAGGCCCCGGGGGCTCGCACCGAGGCGCTCATCTACTACTCGGGCCACTCGGACGAAGAGGGCCTGCTGCTGCACAAGGACCGCTTCGGCTACCGCGAGCTGCGCCAGGCGCTGGAGCAGCTCCCCGCCGACGTGCGCATCGCCATCCTCGACTCGTGTGCCTCCGGCACGCTGGCGCGCCAGAAGGGCGGCGTGCGCCGACCCGCCTTCCTCGTCGACACGTCCTCCGCCGTGCGCGGCCACGCCATCCTCACGTCCTCCTCCGAGGACGAGGTGTCGCAGGAGTCCGACCGCATCGGCGGCTCGTTCTTCACGCACAACCTGGTGTCCGGCCTGCGCGGCGCCGCCGACTCCACGGGCGACGGGCGCGTCACGCTCCACGAGGCCTACCAGTTCGCCTTCCACGAGACGCTCGCGCGCACCGAGCGCACGCGCGCCGGCGCCCAGCACCCCGCCTATGACATCGAGCTGGCCGGCACGGGCGAGCTGGTGATGACGGACCTGCGCACCACGTCGGCCGTGCTGGTGATGGGCGAGGGCGTCGAGGGACGCCTGTACGTCCGTGACGAGCCCGGACGTCTGGTGGTGGAGCTCAACAAGCTGGCGGGCCGCGCCACGGAGCTGGGCCTGCAGCCCGGTCGCTACACGGTGATGCGCGAGTCGCGCGGCGCCAGCTCCCAGGCCGCGCTGGTGGTGGGGGAGGGCGGGCGCACGGTGCTCGCCGACACCGCCTTCGTGCCGATGGCGGGCGAGCTGACCGCGATGCGCGGCGGCGCTCCCGTCGCGGGCGCGGGCTCGCAGCCGATGGTGACGCCGGTGGACCGCGCGGGGCACACCTACCGCTTCCTGAACCTGGGGCTCGCTCCGAAGCTCCAGACCAACGACCTCTTCGGCGCGAATGGCGAGGTGGACAACGCCCTCTCCGTGTCGCTGGGCGTGGCGAGCCTGGGACGGCTGGATGGCTTCGCGATGGCGCTGGGCGCGAACTGGAACTCGGACTCCATCCGCGGCGTGCAGACGGCCATCGGCGGCAACGTGGTGCGCGGCGAGGTGGACGGCATGCAGCTCGCCGTGGGCGGCAACTGGGCCAGTGGGCCGGTGGGCGGCATGCAGCTCGCCGTGGGCGTCAACGTCGCGCGGCAGGGCGGAACGCTGGGCCAGCTCGCGGTGGGCGCCAACGTGTCCAGCACGTCGATGTCCGGCACGCAGATGGCGGTGGGTTCCAGTTGGGTGGATGGCGATTTCGAGGGTTACCAGGCCGCGGTGGGCCTCAGCATGGTGCGCGGCAAGATGTCCGGCGTGCAGATGTCGGTGGGCATGAACTGGGCCGATTCGGCGCGCGGCGCGCAGCTGTCGCTCATCAACATGGGCGGTGACGTGGACGGCATGCAGCTGGGCCTCATCAACGTCGCGGGGAAGATGAACGGCGTGCAGCTGGGCCTCATCAACGTGGTGAAGGACCTGGAATCCGGCGTCCCGGTGGGCCTCTTGAACATCGTGAGCAACGGCCAGTTCCACGTCGAGGCGTACGGCAGCGACGTCAACTACGCCAACGTCGCGCTCAAGGTCGGCAGCCGCTACCTGTACACCACGCTCGTCGTCGGCATGGGCTCCACGGCGAACGCGCGCGGCCCCAGCCACTGGACGACGGGTGTGGGCATCGGCGGCCACGTACCGCTGACCGAGCGCTTCTTCTTCGACGTGGACGTGGTGACGAACAACATCCACGAGTGGGGCGGCGCGTTCGAGGGCAACCGGCTGCTGCACCAGGCCCGGCTGATGGCGGGTTTCCAACTGGCCTCCCGCTTCGCCATCATCGCCGGCCCTACCTTCAACGTCATGCACACCACGGACGGTGAACCCGTGACGTCGCTCAGCCAGTTCTCCAAGACCTCCGACCGGGACGTCCTGTTCTGGCCTGGAGTCCAGGTAGGTCTGCGTCTCTGATGGACGGTGTCCGGAGTGGAGCGGATGGCTCCCATCAGCCGGACGAAATCGAAGCCCCCCAGAACGCCTTTCCAGCCGGTGCTTACCGGTGAGAGGCTGGCCGAACGGCCGTTGGATGGCCGGGCAATCCTTGCCCTGGGGGCACGATGTCCAAGTTGCTGTTCGCGGCATTCAACGAGGGCGCCAAGCTCTCGATGACCGGCCAACACGAAGCCGCGATCTCCGCCTTCGACAAGGTCCTCGCCGTGGACCCCAAGCACTTCCCGGCCCTCACCGCGCGGGGCTCCTCGCTCGCACGGCTGGGCCGCACCGAAGAAGCCCTGCGCTGCTTCGAGCGCGCCATCGACGTGGACCCGTCCGCCGCGGACCCGCATCGCGACGCCGCCCTCTGTCAGCTGGAGCTGGGAGAGCCGGAGGCCGCCGCGCAGCTGATGGAGCGCGCCATCCAGCTCAACGCGGACCCTGGCTACCGCGAGGCCTCCGCCATCGAAGTCTATGAGCGGGGCAACGCGCTGCTGACCCGGGGCCCTCGGCGCCCGGACAAGGCGCGCTACCGGCAGGCCCGCCACACCTTCGAGCTGGCCCTGGAGCTGTCTCCCGCCTACGTCGAGGCCGCCAAGGCCCTGTCCGACGTGTGGGAGCACCTGGGCGACACCGCCCAGCGAGACCACTACGCCCAGCTCGCCCTGCGCCTGCGGCCCGTGGGGGGCTGAGCGAGCGACGGAACAGGGGGCCGCGCGCCCTGACGCGCGCTCATCCCCGTCCTCGAAGGGATGACGCCCTTCGTGGACGCATTGCCCCGCTCCCGATGTTACCCATCCGCGCGGGCATTCCGCGCTACAATTCCAGATTAATACGAAAACACTGCCCGGAGAATCCAGAAGATGATTGTCATGCTCGAGCCGGACTCCCCCGAGTCCGTGGTGTCCGCCGTCCTCCAAGCCGCCTCTCAGTACAAGGGCGTGACGCCTCGGCCTCACGTCATGGAGGGCGCGGAGTACACCGTGACGGAGGTGTACCTGCTGGGCCCCACAGCGCAGATTCCCACGGAGGTCTTCGAGCAGATTCCGGGCGTGCGGCAGGTGGTGCGCGTCTCGCAGAAGTACCGCGTCATCGGCCGGCACAAGGGCCAGCGGGCGTCCACGGGCTTCGACTACAACGGCGTGACGTTCGACGAGCGCTCGGTGCAGTTGTTCGCCGGCCTGTGCGCGGTGGACACGAAGGAGAACGTGGATTCGATGATGGCGGCGCTCGCGCGCTGCGACATCCGCACCACGCGCATGGGGGCGTACAAGCCGCGCACCAACCCGTACGAGTTCCAGGGGCTGGGTGCCGCGTGCCTTCCGTGGGTGTTCGAGTCCGCGGGCAAGCACGGCATCAAGGTCGTCGCCATGGAGGTGACGCACCCCCGGCACATCGACGAGATTCGCGACGCGCTGGAGCGCTCGGGCAACGCCACGGGCGTCATGCTCCAGGTGGGCACGCGCAACGCGCAGAACTTCGAACTGCTCAAGTCCATTGGCCAGCAGCGCGTCTTCCCCGTGCTCTTCAAGCGCGGCATGGGGATTACGTTGGAGGAGTCCCTCAACGCATGCGAGTACATCGCGAGCGAGGGCAACCCCAAGATTGTCTTCTGCCTCCGCGGCGTGAAGACGCACCTGGGTGACCCGCACCGCAACATGGTGGACTTCGCCCACGTGCCGGTGGTGCGCCGGCTCACACGCATGCCCGTGTGCGTGGACCCGTCGCACGCCATTGGCCGCGCGGACGCGCCGCCGGACGGCCTGCCGGACATCTTCCACTCCATTGGCCAGGGCCTCATCGCGGGCGCGTCCATGGTGCTGGTGGACTTCCACCCGCACCCGGAAGCGGCCCTGTGCGACGGCCCTCAGGCGCTGCGGTTGGAGCAGCTCGCGTCGCTCCAGCGCTACACGCAGATTGTCCGCGAGGCGTACCTGTCCGTCGTGAAGAACGGCGACGGCAGCCAGCTCATCCCGGCGTAGCGGCTCAGGCCACGCCGTAGCTGCCGAGGACCCGTAGGGTGATGCAGGCCGCCTGGGCGGCCTCCACCGCCTCACGCACCCGCGGGTCCTCCAGCGCGCCGTCCACGTCCAGGCACCACACGTACTCCCACGCGCGGCGCTGGGGTCGGGACTCCAGGCGGGACACTTCCAGTCCCCGTCCGGAGAAGGCCCCCAGCACGCGGTACAGCGCGCCGGGCTCGTTCTGGACGGTGAAGGCCAGCGCCGTCTTGCGACGCTTCCACGCGCGCGGCGGCGCGACGCCCACCGTGACGAAGCGCGTGTGGTTGTCGGGCGAGTCCTCCACGCCTTCTTCCAGCACCGTCAGGCCGTACAGCTCCGCGGAGACGCGGCTGGCGATGGCGGCCGTGCGCGGCGGGGCCTGCTCGGCGACCTTGCGCGCGGCGACGGCGGTGTTGGCCTCCGCCACGGGCTGGATGCCGCGCCGTCGCAGGTAGCCCGCGCACTGCGCCAGTGCCTGGGGATGTGACAGGGCCCGCTCGACGTCCTCCAGCACGAGGCCCGGCGGCGCGACGAGGCAGTGGTGGATGCGCAGCGACAGCTCGCTGGAGATCTGCAGGTCATGCTCCAGCAGCAGGTCCACGTTCTCCACCACGGGCCCGCCCAGCGAACTCTCCACGGGGAGCACGCCTGCCTCCACGCGGCCCTCCGCCACCGCCTCGAAGACGGCGCGGAAGGTGGGGCAGGGGATGGCCTCCACGTCCGGTCCGTAGAGCGCGCGCAGCGCCTCTTCTCCATACGCGCCGTGCTCTCCCTGGAAGCCGACGCGGCGCCTGGACTGCTCAGCCATGGCTCCCCTCGGCGCGGCCATACGTCCCCAGCACGCGCAGGAAGGAGGTCAGCGGCCGGATGTCCTCCAGCGCGGCCGTCAGCGGCGCGGAGGCCGCATGGCCCTCCACGTCCACGTAGAAGCGGTACTGCCACGGGCTGCCCGGAATGGGACGCGACTCCAGCTTGCTCAGATTGACGCCGCGCAGGGTGAGCCGCTGGAGCATCTCCCCCAGCGTGCCCGGCTTGTGCTCCAGCACCATCAGCAGCGACGTCTTGCACGGCACGCCCGGGGCCAGCGGCGTGGCCTCGCGGCCCACCTCCACGAAGCGCGTGTAGTCGAACTCCGGCTGCAGCTCCCGCGCGAGCACCTCCAGGCCGAAGCGCTGCGCGGCCGTTTCGCTGGCGATGGCGGCGACGGTGGCGTCGTTGCGCTCACGCACCTTCTGCGCCGCGCCCCCCGTGTCCGCGTCCGGCACCGCGCGCGCCCACGGCAACTTCTCTCGCAGGAACGCCTCGCACTGGGCCAGGGCCTGCGGATGGGAAATCACCTCGCGCAGTCCCTCCAGCTTCGCGCCCGGCAGGCCCAGCAGCCGATGGTCCACCTGGCTCACCAGCTCCGCGGTGATGACCACGCCGCCCTCGGCGAGCAGGTCATACGTCTCGTTCATGCTGCCGGCGGTGGTGTTTTCAATCGGCAGCAGCGCCAGGTCCATCTCCCCGCGACGCAGCGCCTCCACCAAATCTCGCGAGTGGTCGAACCCGGTGAGCAGCACGCCCCCGGCGCGGCCCGTATAGCGGCGACGCGCGGCCAGGTGGCTGTACGAGCCTTCGACGCCCGGATACCCCACGCGCAGCGGGGTGGTGTCCAGCCGCGTGACGAGCGCCTGCTGGCGCGCGACGGACATGTCGATGACCAGCCGCCAGAAGCGCTCCACCTCGTGCGGGTCCAGGCCGTGCTCGGCGGCGCGGGTGCGGATGCGGCGCAGCAGGAGGTCCTCGCGACGCTGGTCCCTGAACGGCGCGGCCGTGGCCAGCTTGGAGCGGGCCACGTCATCGGCCAGGTCCATGCGGCGGCGGAGCGCGTCGAGGATCTCCTCGTCGATGTTCTCGATGGCGGTCCGCAGCGCGTCCAGGTCCAGCGGCGACGTCATCGCGCGGACTCCGCCAGGTTCCGGGACATGAGGTGGTGCGGTCCGATGCCCGGCAGCTCGAACGCGTCTCCATGCTGCACGAAGCCCAGCGAGCGATAGAAGCCCGAGGCCGTCGACCGCGCGTTGCACCACAGCTGCGTGCCCTTCTGTGTCACGGCGTGCTCCATGCAGGCCTTCAGCAGGGCCGCGCCCAGGCCCTGTCCCTGTCGTCCCTGCTCCACGGCCATGCCCCGCAGGCGCCAGGCGGTGATGGCCTTCAGCGCGTAAGGTGGCGGCTCCCGGTACAGGGAGGCCACTCCGAGCAGGCGGCCTTCCGCATACAGGCCCAGATGGAGGGTGTCCTTGTCGTCATCCCCTGGATAGACGACGGCCTCGGGAGGCTGGTGGGGGCGGAGGACGGCGCGGCGCAGCCCGCGGGTCTCGTCGGCTGGAATCCGGCGGATTTCTGATGAGCTCACGATTCGAGTATGCCGGTTTCCGACCTCGTGCGTCCTCATTCCGTGGAAGCCGACGAGGAGGTCGTTTCACCGTGAAGGGTACCGCCATCCTGGAGGAGCCTGGAAGCCCAGCGCGCGCCGTGGCCGCGTTGGATTTCGACGCGCTCCTGGAGGCGGAGCAGGGCGTGTTGCTGCGGCTGGCTCGGCGGTTGGTGTGGGATGGGGAGGAGGCGAGGGACCTGGTGCAGGCCGCCCTGGCTGATGCCTACGAGAAGCGTCATTTGCTGAGGGACGCGAAGGCCGGGCCCGCCTGGCTGCGCCGCATCCTGGTGTCGCGGGCCATGGGCCACTTGCGGCGGCGGCGCGTGTGGAACGTGCTGCGTGAAGCCCTGGACTGGGGGACGCCGCTGGACCTCTCTCCGGAGGAGCGTTTCGTCGGCGCCGAGCGGTGGCGGGCGTT
Organism: Myxococcus sp. CA039A; assembly: GCF_013336645.1. Taxonomy (NCBI): domain Bacteria; kingdom Pseudomonadati; phylum Myxococcota; class Myxococcia; order Myxococcales; family Myxococcaceae; genus Myxococcus; species Myxococcus sp. CA039A. The sequence goes on from NZ_JABUMQ010000183.1 coordinate 12,112, forward strand.
GGGCCGCGCGGTGCGAGCGCTCCCCGCGCAGCAGTCCACGGCCTTCACCCTGCGCTACCTGGAAGGTTTGGAGCTGGACGCCGTCGCGGAGGCGATGGGCATTGGCCGGGGCACCGTCCGCATCCACTTGTATCGCGCACTCAAGAAGCTCAAGGCCGAACAGGCCCTGGAAGGAGACACGCCATGAGATGCCACGACGTGGCCACCGCCCTCCTGGAGTCCTCGCCACCGTGGCCTCCGGAAGCGCGGGTCCACCTGGAGGGCTGTGAGGACTGTCGCACGCTGGCCGCCGTGCATGCCTCGGCGTCCGGGCTGCGCCTGCCCCAGCCGCCGCCCCTGGCCCCCGTGCCTCGCGAGGCCGTGCTGCGGGAAGTGCGTCGCCGCAAGGTGCGCCGTCGCGCCGTCGCGGGGGTCGTCGCCTCCTTCTGTGTCGGTCTGGTGACGTGGCTGTCGGGCCCCGGGGCTCCGCCCTCACCAGGTGCCCCCGCGCTCCACGAGGCGCGGGTGGAAATGCCCGACGAGTCTGGCACCGCGCCGCATCCCGAGCTGGGCCTGCGTCGCGCCGAGGGGGCCGACGACGTCGACCTGGACTCCGTGGCCCGGGCCGTTCGCGCCGAGCGCGGCTCGCTGTCGTGGCTCGTCACGGAGGTGCGCGGCTACTCGCGCCGAGACGTGGTGTTCCGCGACGACACCTACAAACCTTTTGGGACGATGGCCGCGTGGCTGCGTCCCCCTGATTCCCGCGCGCTGGAAAACCCGCCGTTCCGAACGGCGGTCCTCCCACTCAATCCACAGGAGTCGTTGCCATGAAGAAGACACCCGTTGCCACGCTGCTCACGGCCGCGCTGGCCCCGCTGCTGCTGTCGCCCATGTCCGCCCTGGCCCAGCCGGAGGATGACTTCGTCCTTCACCGCCAGGGTCCTGGCGCCCCCATGATTCACCACGTGGGGCCCGGCGGAGGCGCGCTTCCTCCGGGACAGTTCCCCGCCGCCGCTCACGGTATCCCCCCGCACCTGGTGGAGAAGCTGGGTGTTCCGCGCGAGGTGGCCAAGCAGGTGCAGGAGCTGACGTTCGATGCCAACGAGGCCATCATCCCGCTGGAGGCGGACCTGAAGCGGGCGCAGCTCCAACTGGAGCGCCTGTTGAGCGCGGACTCCACCGACGAGAACGCCGTGCTCAAGCAGGTGGACGAGGTGGGCCGCGCGGAGACGGCGGTGCGCCGCAACCGCCTGGGGTTGATGGTGCGCATCAAGAAGCTGCTCGGCCCCGATCTGTGGCGCAAGCTGGAGGCGGAGCTGGGCACGGTGCGCATCCAGAAGCGCATCGAGATTCGCAAGGGTCCTCCGGGTGACGGTGAGGCCGGAAGTCCCCCGCCGCCGCGCAAGCCGTAGCGTTCCGGACAGACGCGGGCCCATTCGACCTGCCCCTCCAAGGTGTCGCGGATGGGCCCGCGTATCCTGGGCGTCATGGCCAACCTTCCGGACCATGAGCGTCAGCTGGAGGAGGATGCCGCCCAGCTCCAGCGACTGGGGTATGCGCAGCAGCTCTTGCGCGGCATGGGCGGCTTCTCCAACTTCGCCGTCTCCTTCTCCATCATCTCCATCCTCACCGGAGCGGTGACGCTCTACGGCCACGGGCTGCGCTTCGGCGGGCCCTTCGTCATGGGCGTGGGCTGGCCCCTGGTCGCGGTGATGACGCTGGCGGTGGCGGCGAGCCTCGCGCAGCTCGCGTCGTCCTTCCCCACCGCGGGCGCGCTCTACCACTGGGCCGCGATGCTGGGCGGCCCCCGGGTGGGCTTCTTCACCGCGTGGCTCAACACACTGGGCCAGTTCGCAATCACCGCGGGCATCGACTATGGCCTGGCCGAGTTCCTCGCGGACATGCTCGGCTGGCCTCGCGAGCGCGCCTCGGTGCTGCCCCTGTACGCGGCCATCCTCCTGTCCCACGCGGTGTTGAACCACGTGGGCGTGCGCGTCGTCGCGTGGCTCAATGACTTCTCCGCCTGGTACCACGTCGCGGGCGTCGCGGTGCTCATCGGCGCGCTCGCGGTGTTCGCTCCGAAGCAGGACGCGGCCTTCCTGCTCACGCGCTTCAGCTCGGAGACGCCGTGGTACGCCTACGGCTTCCTCATCGGCCTCTTGCAGGCGCAGTGGACCTTCACCGGCTACGACGCCAGCGCGCACATCTCCGAGGAGACGCGAGACCCCACGCGCAACGCCCCCTGGGGCATCTTCCTGTCCGTGGCCGTCAGCGCCGTGGCGGGCTATCTGCTCCTGGGCGCGGTGACGCTGGCCATCCAGGACCTGCCGACGACGGCCGCCGCGGCCAATCCGTTCCTGTACGTGCTGACGCAGGCGCTGGGCCCCTCGCTCGGGGGCGCGCTGGTGTGGGTGGCCATTGGCGCCATGTGGTTCTGTGGACTGTCCTCGGTGACGTCCAACTCGCGCATGCTGTTCGCCTTCGCGCGCGACAACGGGCTGCCCGCGTCGAAGTGGCTGGCCCAGGTGTCGCAACGCTTCCGGAGTCCCGCCGTGGCGGTCTGGGTGTCCGTGGCGGGCTCGGGACTGGTCGCGCTGTGGGCGGAGGCGTACGCGGCCATGGTGGCGCTGAGCACGCTGGCGCTCTACGCGTCCTACGCCTTGCCCATCTGGGTGGGCTTGCGCGCCCGCCGCGCCGGCACGTGGTCCCACCGGGGGCCTTGGGACCTGGGCCGCGCGTCGCCGTGGGTCAACGGCGTGGCGCTGACATGGAGCGCGGTGGTGATGGTGCTGTTCGTGCTGCCGCCCAACCAGCTCGCCGGCTACACGTTCGCCGGCGCGCTGGTGCTGCTGGGGCTCTACTGGGGCTTCTTCCAGCGCCACACCTTCACGGGGCCCCAGGTGACGCTGCTGAGGCCTCCCGCGTCCAGGGCTACTTCGGCAGCGCCGTCTTCCCCATCTTCAGGATGAGCTTGAAGTGCTCGGCGGTGACGGAGGCCACGCTGAGCCGGCTGCGGGTGATGAGCGGGAAGTCCTTCAGCGTGGCGGTGGCCTTGACGGTGGCCAGGTCCACGGCCTGCTTGAAGGGGAGGAGGGCCGCCACCTTCACGGAGGCCCAGTCCTCGTCGGGCGCCGTGGAGTCGGGACCCGCGGAGGTGAGCACCTTCGCGATGCCGACCACGGCCTTGCCTTCATTGGAGTGGTAGTAGAGGCAGAGGTCGCCGGGCTTCATCGCCCGCAGGTTGTTGCGCGCCTCGAAGCTGCGGATGCCCGTCCACTCCGTCTGCTTGTCCTTCTCGAGCTGCGCGTACGCGTAGACCGACGGCTCGCTCTTGATGAGCCAGTACTGGGGGTTCGCCATGGCGGCGCACCATAGAGCAGCACGGCCGCTAGTGCAGCCAACGCGACGGTGCGCCGGGACTCCCGGGCGATGTGCTCGAGTCGTCCACGCTCCCCGTCGTCACCCGCACCTCCAGCAGGGTGCGCTCGACGGACCGGAGCCCCGAGGCCAGGGCGAGCGCCACGCCCTTCGGGTCGTGGAACGTGGACCCACCCCCGGTGTTTCCCCCGGTCAGCGCGGACTCGAGCAGGGCGACCTCCTGCTCCCACAAGTCCGTGAGCAGCGGGTCCAGGCGGGGCAGGACGTCGAGCAGGGCCTCCGAGGACACGTGCAGCTCCTGGAGGATGCGCTCGACCTGCTCCTGTCGGGTCTCCACGAAGGCCGCCACCTTGGTCTCCGGGGTGGGCGCTCGCGCGACTGCCTGCTCTATCCGCGCGAAGGCATCACACCAGACCTGCCTCACCACCACCGCGAACAAGGCCTCCTTGCTCTCGAAGTGGCCGTGGACGCGCCCCGGCTCCAGGCCCGCGCGCCGGGCGATGTCCTCCAGCGAGGAGGCGGAGAAGCCGAGCCGGGCGAAGCTCTCCGTGGCGGCGGCGAGGATGGCGGTGCGGTGCTCGGTGCTCATGGTCTTGTTCGGGGTCTCGAGGGTGAGGACTGCGAACGGCTGTGCGTCGCGGGTGACTTCGATGCCACCCCCAGGGCCGACCTACTTCGAGCCGCTGCTCATGAGCGTGAGGAGGCGGTCCGCGAGCCTGAAGGTGATTTCCTGCTCCAGCGGGTCCATGGTTCCGATGAAGAAGCCCAGGCCCGTCTCGATGCGGTTCGCGATTTCGGCGTAGAGCGCTCGGCCCGCCGCCGTGAGCGTGTTGACCACGGTGCGCCGGTCGTCGGGATGCCGGGTTCGTGCGACCAGGCCCCGGTGCTCCAGCCGGTCCACCACGCCGGTGATGCTCTTGTCATTGATGTCCGCGAGCCGCGAAAGCTCACCGGTGTGCAGGGGCCCGTCGTAGCCCAGCCAGAGAATCACGTGGAACTGGGGCGAGCTGAGGTCCTCTTCCTGGCAGAGCTGGCTGATGGGGTCCCGGAGGACGGCCCGTGCCCGGTTGAAGCTCATCAGCTTTTGCAGAAGGCTCGCCCCCAGCTCGCGCTGCGCGGGGGTGCACTTGAGCGGGGAGGGTGTCGCCTTCTTCGCGCCCTTCTTCGTCCGGACCATGCCCGGCGAGAAATACACCACATCACGGATACTCCGCAATGTGGGCTGACCACGCCGTGACGGACGGGGCGACCGGGAGCGCCGAACACCGGGCTGGCGAGGGGCCCCCCCAGCCGTTACCAACCGCCGCCTATTTCGAGAGGGAACGAATGGACCTGGATCTGAAGAACAAGGTTGCGCTGGTGAGCGGCTCCACGGCGGGCATTGGCCTGTCCATCGTGGAGGCCCTGGCCCGGGAGGGCGCGGAGGTCATCGTCAATGGACGCACGAAGGAGCGCGTGGACGCGGCCATCGCGGAGGTCCGCCGCAAGCAGCCGGACGCGAAGCTGCGCGGAGTTCCGGGAGACCTGGGCACGAGCGAGGGCGCGGCGCTGATGGTCAAGGCCGTTCCCCATGTGGACATCCTGGTCAACAACCTGGGCGTGTTCGAACCCAAGCCCTTCGAGGCCATCTCCGACGAGGACTGGCTGAACATCTTCGACGTGAACGTGATGAGCGGCGTGCGGCTCAGCCGGTACTACCTCAAGGGCATGCGCGAGAAGAACTGGGGCCGCATCGTCTTCATCTCCAGCGAGTCCGGCGTGCAGATTCCCGTGGAGATGATTCACTACGGCGTCACGAAGACGGCGCAGATTGCCCTGGCGCGCGGAATCGCGGAGGGCCTGTCCGGGACGAACATCACCTCGAACTCCATCCTCCCGGGGCCCACGCGTTCGGAAGGCGTGGAGGAGTTCCTCAAGAGCTTGTCGAAGCAGCAGGGCGTGGACGTGGCCACGGTGGAGCGCGAGTTCTTCAAGAGCGCGCGGCCGTCGTCGCTGCTCCAGCGCTTCGCGCGCACGGACGAGGTCGCCTCGCTGGTGGCCTTCGTGTGCAGCCCTCAGGCGTCGGGCATCAACGGCTCGGCGCTGCGCGTGGATGGCGGAGTGGTGCGCGCCATTCCTTGAGTGCGACCCCTGACGGGGTTGACGTCTGAAAAACAAAAGGCCCGATGTCCTCGCGGGCATCGGGCCTTGTACTGATATCTCGTGTCGAGGCGTCAGGCCTGGTTCGCCATGCCTCGCGTCGTGTCCTCGGCCGTCTTGCCGCTCAACAGCGCGCTGCTCGCGTAGAGGGCCAGCCCCATCACCCCGAGCGCCGCCGCTTCCGTCTGGGCCGCGAAGGCGACGCCCATCCACGTCATCACTCCGGTTCCCATCGCGAACGCCGCCGCCACCGCCCCCGCTGCCTTCCTCATCCGCTCGCTCCCTGTCTGCCGGGCCCAGGGGCCCGTTGTGGAACCAAAACTCCTCTCCCTCAACAGACTTCAATTCGCGTGCCGCGCACACACGGTGCGGAATGAGAAGCCACGTGCCCCGCAGTGGGAAAATGTCTTCCATCAACAGGAGGGAGACTGTCGAAAACACCGGGCCATCCCCCCGTCCGATGCCAGTAATTCTTCCCGGACCGCGGGAGGTCGAATCGCTGGGCATTTCGTAACCCACGACGATCCATGGGTTTTCCCTCCCAGGGCTGCATGGCACACCCGCTGCTATGGCAACCGCGCCGGGTAGGACGGGACGAGTTCCGCGGGTGCGGGACTCCAAGAGACATCCGCAGCGACGAGGGAGAGGACGATGGGCAAGACGAGCGCGGGGTTCTGGACGGTGTTGGGGGTGATGCTCCTGGGCGGGTGTGCGCACCAGCCTGCGGTGAAGGTGGACAACGCCGAGCAGCCTTACCGCATTGGACGGGAGGATGTGCTGGACGTCGCGGTGTGGCGCGACGCGGAGCTGTCTCGCACGCTGCCGGTTCGCCCCGACGGCTACATCTCCATGCCGATGGTGGGCGAGGTGCTGGCCGCGGGCAAGACGCCGACGGAGCTGGCCGAGGCGTTGAAGAGCAGCTTCCAGCCGTATGTGCAGGAGCCGCGCGTGACTGTGATTGTCCGCGAGGTCAACAGCAGCCGCGTGTTCGTCACCGGCGAAGTCACGCATCCGGGCGCCTATCCGCTGCGCGGCCGCGTGTCGCTCATCCAGGCCATCGCCCTGGCGGGCGGCTTCACCGACTTCGCCAATTCGGATGGCATCGTCGTCATCCGCAGCGACGGCAACGGCGGGCAGATTCCGGTGCGCTACAGCGACCTCATCTCTCCCGACGGGAGCCAGGACGTCATGCTTCGGCCCGGTGACACCATCGTCGTGCCGTGAAGCGTCGTCGGAAGTCGAGTGAGGGGTCCATGGACGGTGGGTGGCGTAGGCGAGGGAGGACGACGGTGAAGGGCGACTGGAAGAAGTGGCTGCTGACGGGCCTCATGCTCACCGCGCCGGCCGTACCGGCGGCGACCGTGTGGGAGCCTCGGCTGAGAATCGCCGCCGAGGAACGCTACGACGACGACCTGCGCCTGGGCGCGGGCGCCACGGGCGGCCAGCTGATGACGAAGCTGTCGCCGCGCCTGGGGGTCGAGGGCAGGGACGAACGGCTGAACCTCAACGGCTACTACGGCGCGGACGTGCTGATGCGGCACGGCTCCGGCAAGGTGACGTTGGACCACCGCGGGGCACTGGAGCTGCGGCACCTGTTGTCGCGGCGGCTCCGGGTGGACACGAACGTGCGCGTCTTCCGCGTCACGGACCCCACCTCGCTGCCTCGCGATGGTCTGGCCCGCTCGACGTCACCCACGTTCTTCACGCAGGCCCGGTTGGGACTCACCGCGCGCGCGTCGGAGCGGGTGGACGTGCGCGTGGGTTACGGAATCGAAGTGGTGCGCATCCTCGAGAGCGGCCAGGAGCCGGGCTATGCCCACACGCCGTCCCTGGAGGTGATGTACCGCACCACGCGCCGGCTGACCCTGGGCGTGGAGTACCGCTACCAGGGCTTCTATTACGACAACTCCCTGTCCCAGGCGCATGGCGTGGCGGGCACGTTGCGCTATCGCCTGACGCGGCCCACCACGCTCATCGTTCGCGGTGGACCGGTGCGCTACCTGGCGCCGGACGGGCAGGAGGGCGGGTGGGTTCCTCGCGTGAATGTGGAGCTGGCGCGCGAGGGTGAGCTGTTCGACCTGGGCTTCGCCGTGGGGCACGACCTGGTCGGCGCCAGCGGTTTCGCCACCGCGCTGTGGGCGGACTACGCGTCGCTGATGCTGGCGCGGCGGTTCGACCACCAGTTCTCGGCGTTTGGAGCGGCCAGCTTCTTCCGCAACGGGCGAGCGCCCTCGCGGGACTGGACGACGTTTGGCAGCACCCCCCTGGTTTCCCAGGGGTACGCGGTAGGTGCAGGGGTGGAGTACCGCTTCAGCCGCCAGGTGGCGGCTCAGGGAGCGGTGGACCGGATTGCCCAGGTGGGCGTGGCGGAGTCGGCGGGCGCTGCGGGAGATCTGACGCGCAACGTTTTCGCTGTCCGTCTCATCGTGACGGCGTGGTGACAACACGTGAGTGGGTTGGTGGAGGAGCGGATCATGGAGCGTGGGATGACGGCGGACCAGCTGTTGGCCTCTCTCTGGCGCCGCAAGGCGTTGGTGGGAGCCATCACAGCAGCGGTATTCGCGGTGGGAGCGGCCATCGTGATGACGCGGCCGAGCATGTACGAAGCGTCGGCGGTGGTCCGCGTGGAGCCGCAGCGGCCAGGGGAGGAAATGGTGCAGCGCACGGTGAGCGAGCTCATCGAGCAAAGGCTGCTCACGGTGCGCCAGGAGCTCATGGCACGCCCCGTGCTCCAGAAGGCCATCGAGGAAATGAACCTCTATCCGGACATCGTGTCCGAGAAGGGCATGGAGACGGCGGTTGCGCAGATGCGCAAGGACCTGCAGGTGCGCGTGGAGGGTGAGACGGCGTTCGAAATCACCTACACCAACCGCGACCCGCAGGTGGCCGCGCAGGTGGCCAACCGGCTACCGACCATCTTCTCCGAGGAGACGCTGAAGCTGCGCCAGGCGCAGGCGGCGCGTGCCACGGACCTCTTCACCGAGGAAATGGGCAGCATGGGCAAGGCGGTCTCCAACTGGGAGCGAAAGATTTCCCAGTTCAAGGTGGACCACCTGGGCGAGCTGCCCGAGCAGATGGAGATGAACATGCGAGGGCTCGAGCGCGTGTCGCACGAGCTGCAGACGAAGTCGGAGGAGCTGCGCGTGGCGGAAGCGCGCCGTTCGGACCTGGCGCGGGCTCGCAACGCGGTGGACAGCGAGGCCGGTCGCCTGGAGTCCGCGGAGAGCGGGCTGACGCGGGCCCTGGTGAATGCACGCACGACGTGGACGGAGGACCACCCGGAGATCAAGCGCATGCAGACCGAGCTGGACGGGATGACGACGCGCCGCAAGGAGGCCGAAGGCCGCCTGTGGGCGGAGCGTGCCGAGCGCGGCCGGGTGGCATCGCTCATCGAGGTCATCCAGAAGGACATCGTCGACCTGCAGGGGAAGGCGGAGGCGTACCAGGCCCGGCTGAACAACACGCCGAAGTGGGCGCACGAGCTGGGGGTGATGAACCGCGACTACGAAATCGCGCGCACCAAGTACCAGAGCGTGGTGAGCCGCAAGGTGGAGGCGGAGATTGCCCAGGAGCTGGAGGCCAAGAGCTCCAAGAGCCTGTTCAACGTCATCTCCCCCGCGGGCGTGCCGGTGACGGCGGCGAGGCCGGACCGGATGACGGGGCTGGTGATTGCCCTGCTGGTGGCGCTGGGCCTGGGCATCCTCACGGGCGCGGTGCTGGAGATGCGTGACGACAGCCTGCGCGATGGCTCGGAAGTGCGCCAGCGCCTGACGCTGCCGGTGTTGGCGGTGGTGCCGGACATGCAGGGCAAGACGGAGCGGCGCGTGCTGATGCCGTCCCAGGGCGGACGCAACAACGTGTCCTCCCCCACCTCTTTGAACTGACACCCAAAGGAAAGGACGGAAACCGAACATGGACCAGACGATGGAGCGGGCGGGCAACTTCCTCCCGCGGGTGGATGAGAACTCGACGAACCCGAACGCGGTGGACCGGCGGGTGGTGACGCTGACCGCGCCGGCCTCGGCGGCGGCGGAGCAGTACCGCAGCCTGTATTACCGGCTGGAGCGGATGCGGGAGCTGCGCCCCATGAAGGTGGTGGCGCTGACCTCCGCGATGCCCGGCGAGGGCAAGACGGTGACGAGCGTCAACCTGGCGATGGCGGCGGCCCGGGCGAATCCGGACCGGCGCATCCTGCTGGTGGACGCGGACCTGCGGCGCGGCGGTGTGGCGGCCACGCTGGGGGTGCGCAACAAGACGGGCCTGGCGGAGCTGTTGTCCGGCGAGGTGGAGGTGCGGGACGTGGTGCGTCGCTTCGCGGCCACGCGCCTGGCCCTCATCCCCGCCGGCACCGCGCCGGAGGAGCCCTCGCAGGTGCTGGCCAGCCCTCGGATGAAGCAGTTCCTCAAGGCGGTGCGTGAGGGCTTCGACGAGGTGTACATCGACCTGCCGCCGACGCTGCCGTTCGCGGACGCGGCCATCCTGGGGCACCAGGTGGACGGGGTGCTGATGGTCATCCGCGCCAACGTGACGCCGGGCAAGACGGTGCACCAGGCGGTGGAGCAGCTGGCCGGGGCGCCCGTGTTGGGGTGCGTGCTCAACGGCGCGGAGGTGCATGCGACGCCGTACCTGAAGAACTACGAGAAGCAGAAGTAGAGGGCGGTAGCCTCCGCCCCGCGTCCCGGTGACGGGAGTGGGGCGGAGGTGACGAGTCGAGGGG
>NZ_JABUMQ010000184.1:0-22323 GCF_013336645.1 Myxococcus sp. CA039A
GGGGGGAGGGGGTGGGGGCGTGGGCGCAGGAGCTGCTCACCCGGCTGTTCGACAGGGTGTCCTACCGGGACAAGCTGTCGTCCCAGGAGCGCTGGCGGTACGAGGAGGCCAACCGCGTCTCCCGGCGCTTCTGCTCGCGGATGATGGGGCACGTCTCCGGAAGGCGGTTGGACAGGCTCCTGGCGGACCTCCGGTATGCCTACCGGCTGGGAGCGGAGGCGAAGCTGAGTCACTTCGTCCACGGTGGTTGAGTCCCCGCGGCCCGCCTCCTTCGGTTAGGGTAGGTGGGCATGCCACGCGAGGCGTCCGCAGGCGGGATTGTCATCCGGGAGAGTGACGGCACCTGGGAGGTGGTCGTCATCCGTCCGCATGGCCGTCCTCTGTGGGCGCTGCCCAAGGGGCACGTGGACCCGGGGGAGACTCCGGAGCAGACGGCGAGCCGCGAGGTCCACGAGGAGACGGGGCTCACCGCCGCGCTCATCGCGCCGCTGGGTGAGATTCGCTACGTCTACCAATTCAGGGGGCAGCGCATCTTCAAGCGCGTCCACTTCTTCCTCTTCCGCTACCAGGAAGGTGCGCTGGGGCCGCTGCCGGGGCCGCGCGTGGAGGTGGACGAGGTGCGCTGGGTGCCGGTGGGACAGCTGGTGCCCCTGCTCGGCTACAAGGGAGAGAAGGCCGTCGCCGCGCGCGCCGTGCGGTGGATGCGCGCCCAGGGGCTCATCCCGGAGGCCCCTTCCCCGGCCGTAAGGCCCGAGGGGAAGGGAACCTAGGACCTACGACTACTTGCGGGCGTCTTCGGGGGTGTACTTCCCGGAGAGCGCCTCGCGCACGTCGCGGTCGAACTTCACGCGGCCCGTGGCCACCTCGCGCAGGGACAGCACGGGGGGCTTGTTCTTGGAGCTCTCGATGATGGGGCGGGCGCCGGCCATCAGCTGACGCGCGCGCTTCGCACCGAGCAGCACCAGCGCGAACCGGTTGTCGACGAGGGGGAGGCAGTCTTCGACTGTGACGCGAGCCATGGAACGTCCTTCGGATTTCGGTGGGGCTACCTGAAACGGTGAAAACTAAAGACCACCCCGGGGGGAGTCAAGGAAGGACGCACGGGCAGGGCCGCCGGGCGGACAGGCGCTGTCCCACCCTGGAAGCCTGGATTCGGTGGATCAGGTGTACCACCAGGCCCAGGCGATGAGGACGACCTGGAGGGGCAGCCGGACCCAGAGCAGGGGGGCGGGGACCTTCTTGAAGCGCTCGGGCTGGAGGGCCATCTGGAGGTTGGCCGGGAAGATGGCGACGAACAGGGCGATGAGTCCCCATGCGGACACCGCGCGCGTGGCGGGAACCAGCAGGCCCACGCCCAGCAGGACTTCCGCCACGCCGCTCAGGAAGACCAGGGGCCCGTGCCACGGCAGGTACGGCGGCATCATCCGCACGTAGGGGCGCGGGTTCACGAAGTGATTGATGCCACCGGCCACCATGAACAGGCCGAGCACGTACATCAGGACGGTCTTCACCATGTGCCGGGAGTCCTACGCCCCCGCGAAGGCCGTGTCGACGATGGAGCGGGCTTCCTGGAGGATGGCCTGGAGGTGGGCGTCGTCGCGGAAGCTCTCCGCGTAGATTTTGTACACGTCCTCGGTGCCCGACGGCCGCGCGGCGAACCAGCCGTTCTGCGCCACCACCTTGAGCCCGCCGATGTCCGCGTCGTTGCCGGGCGCGCGCGTGAGGCGCTGGAGGATGGGTTCTCCCGCGAGGCTCGTCGCCTTCACCGCCTCCGGTGAGAGCTTCTTCAGCACGGACTTCTGCGCGGGCGTGGCCGCCTGGTCGATGCGCGCGTAGTACGGCGTGCCGAAGCGCCCCGCCAGCTCCTGATAGTGCTGTCCCGGGTCCTTGCCGGTGCGCGCGAGAATCTCCACCGCGAGCAGGTCGAGCAGCATGCCGTCCTTGTCGGTGGTCCACACGGTGCCGTCGCGGCGCAGGAAGGACGCGCCCGCGCTCTCCTCACCGCCGAAGCCGAGCGAGCCGTCCAACAGCCCGTCCACGAACCACTTGAACCCCACCGGCACCTCGACGACGCGGCGGCCCAGGCTCTTGGCCACGCGGTCGATGAGCCCGCTGCTCACCAGCGTCTTGCCCACCGCGGTGTCCGCCTTCCAGCCGGGCCGGTTCTGGAACAGGTAGTGGATGGCCACCGCGAGGTAGTGGTTGGGATTCATCAACCCGATGGAGCGCGTGACGATGCCGTGCCGGTCCGAGTCCGCGTCGTTGCCGAAGGCGATGTCGTACTGGTCCTTGAGCTTCACGAGATTCGCCATGGCGTACGGCGACGAGCAGTCCATGCGGATCTTCCCGTCATGGTCCACCGGCATGAAGCGGAACGTCGGGTCCACCGTGGGGTTCACCACGCGCAGGTTCAATCCGTAGCGCGTGGCGATGGGCTCCCAGTACGCGACATTGGAGCCGCCGAGCGGATCCGCGCCGATGTGCAGCTTCGCGCCGCGCAGGGCCTCCATGTCCACCACGGTGCCCAGGTCCTCGACATAGGGCGTGATGAAGTCGTGGGGCTTCACCGTCGGGGCCGTGCGCGCCTTCTCGTAGGGCGTGCGCTTCACGCCCGCGTTGCTGGTACCGAGCAGCGCATTGGCGCGGCGCTCGATGCCCGAGGTGACATTCGTGTCCGCGGGGCCGCCGTTGGGCGGGTTGTATTTGATGCCGCCGTCCTCGGGCGGGTTGTGGGACGGGGTGATGACGATGCCGTCCGCGAGCCCCGAGGCGCCCCGGCCTTTGTTGTACGTGAGGATGGCGTGGGAGATGACAGGCGTGGGCGTGGCGCCGTCGGTGAAGCGCACCTGGACGCCGTTGGCGGCCAGCACCTCGAGCGCGGTCTGCTGCGCGGGCGCGGACAGCGCATGGGTGTCCATGCCCAGGTACAGCGGCCCGTCGATGCCCTGCTGCTGCCGGTACTCGCAGATGGCCTGCGTCACCGCGACGATGTGGGCCTCGTTGAAGCTGGTGCGCGCGGAGGAGCCCCGGTGGCCCGACGTGCCGAAGGCGACGCGCTGCTCGGGCACGGCCACGTCGGGACGCTCCGCGTAGTAGCGCGCGCGCAGCTTCTCGGGGTCGATGAGGAGGTCTTCCGGCGGGAGCTTTCCAGCGAGGGGATGGGCCATGTCGCCGCCAACATAAACGCGCCGCGCGACGGATGGATCTCCCATGTGAGGGAGCTGTCCTCGGGTGGACCCAGACCCTCCCGGGCTCGAAGCGGGTGCCTCGCTACGAGCCGGTGGCGCCGGAGGGGGAGGGGGGCGCCTCCTGCTCGGGGAGGTAGAACGCCCCGGAGCGCGCGGCGAGCACCGCCGCGGTGAGCAGGCCCACCGTCAACCCGAAGACGGCGATGCCGGCCAGCGTCACCCAGTCGGTGACACCCGAGGGCTGGAACAGCGCGGTGAAGGGCGTGGCGAAATCGAAGCCCTTCTCGGGCGCCTTGCGCAGGTTCTGCACGGCGGTGAGCAGCGCTGTCGTCATCGCGCCCAGCACCATGCCCACGACGGCCGCGAAGGCGGCGCTGCCCATGAGGACGGGGCGGGTGACGGCGCGGGTGGTGGGGCGGCTCTGCACGTCGAAGTCCGGGTCCTTCACGCCCAGCGGCACGAAGCGCGCGAGCAGCAGCAGGCCGGGGATGCCGCCCACCATGGTGAACCAGAAGAAGGGCTCCCAGCCGATGGCGTACACGAGGAAGCCGGCGATGGGGCCCGCCACCACGCGCGGAATGGAGAAGAGGCTGGAGAGCAGCGCGAACTGGGTGGCGGAGAAGCGCTTCTGCGTCAGCCGCATCAGCAGCACGGAGAAGGCCCCGGTGCCCAGGCCCTGTGTCACGTTCTCGAAGCCGATGGCGATGTACATCAGCCACGGCGTGGGCGCCCCGGCGCGCGCGACGAGCACGTAGCCGATGTTGGACACAATCTGGATGACGCCGAACACCCAGAGCGCGCGGCCCAGGCCCAGCACCGTCGTCCACGCTCCGCCCACGAGCGTGCCGGCGATGGTGCCGAACAGGCCGATGGTGCCCAGGGCCACGCCCCGGTGCAGGTCGCTGTAGCCCATGTCCACCAGGAAGGGCCGCAGGAGCGTGCCGCCGAGGTTGTCGGCCAGCTTGTAGAGGAAGACGAAGGCGAGGATTTCGAGCGCCCGGTGCCGCGCGAGGAAGCCCACGAAGGGATACCAGACGGCGTCCTTGAGGGACTTCGGAGGCGTGAAGCGCTCCTCGGGCTCCGGCGCGAAGCGCGTGACGATGAGCATGGGCAGGTACAGCACCGCCAGCCCGATGACGACCCACTTCCACGACACGCGGCCCGCGAGCGTAATCGCCGCCGAGCCCGCGATGAACATGGCCGCGCGGTACACCGCCACGCGCGCCCCCACCGCCACGCCCTGCTCCTCCTTGCGCAGCACCTCCACCGCGTACGCGTCGATGGCGATGTCCTGCGTCGCCGCGGAGAACGCCACCGCCATGGCCAGCGCGCCCACCACCCACGCGGTCTCCGGATGTTCTCCGATGCCGGCGAGCGCCAAGGTCGTCGCGAAGAGGGCCACCTGCGCCACCGCCATCCAGCCCCGCCGCCGGCCCCAGAAGGGCGGCACATAGCGGTCCATCAGCGGCGACCAGAGGAACTTGAAGGACCAGGGTGCCTGCGCCAGCGTGATGATGCCCACCACGCGGATGTCCACGCCGATGCTGCGCAGCCAGTCGGGGATGGCGATCCACACCAGGCCGAGCGGCAGGCCCGAGGAGAACGAGAGCAGCGTGACGGAGGCCGTCCGCCAGGAGGCCATGGCCCGCGCCAGACTGGCCCAGGTTCCCGGCCGCGCTGCCTGCTCTCCACTCTTGCCCTGCTGCTCGCTCATGGCGGCGGACTCTATACCAGCCGTGCTCGCGGCCCAGGGTGTCCCGCGCGCTTCCGCTCGGAGGGTTGGCCGGTTACCGGTCCAGCGCGGACATGTCCGGGCAGGAGCTGCGCAGGCCCTCGGTGGGGTTGAGGAAGTCCCAGCTCCGGGAGATGAACGTCACGCGGCCCTGCGCGTCCCAGCACTCGGTGTATTTGGCGCCCAGGATGTCGCCCTTGATGATCTCCAGGATGCCCGTCCCCCGGCCGTCCGGTGCCCAGCGCGTGGTGAGGGCCACGTCTTCGCGCAGTCCGCCCTGGACGAAGTCGGTGTCGAGGATCTGGAAGGTCATCTCCGCCAGGTCCCCCTCCGCCTCGCGGTAGATGTAGCGCGAAGGCAGCAGGGTGGGCACGTTGCTGACGAACACCAGCTCCACCCGCGTGGGGAGCTTCCGCGTCTGGTAGTGGATCTCCTCGCGGTCCAGGAAGGGGATGTCCAGGAAGCGCTCTTCCCGGGCCCGCTTCAGGTCCATGATGAGGCTGCCCTCTCCCTTGCGGACGCCGCCATTGGCCTGGAAGGAGCCCGACATGAAGCTCCACCACGCGTCCTCGCCCTCACCGACGTCCCGGTACTGGAGCTGGTAGTCGAACCGCTCCCCTTCACGCGTCATCACGAAGCGCGTGTCGAACTTCATGTCGTTGCGCCCCGGGATGGGCCCCCACACCCGACGGTCCGGCTCTCGCTTCGTGGGCGTGTACTGCTGGATGGCCTCCAGCGAGGAGAGGATTCCGTCCACCGCTTGGTTGAAGCGCAGGCCCGTCTCGTCCGTGTCGCCGACGATGCCCGACGAGTCCCCCAACCGTCCCGCCTGCTGCGCGGACTTGCTGGCCACACGTGCGCCCCAGGCTTCGCCTTGGGTCTTCCCCGGCATCGACGCCGTCAGGTCCTCGCGCCGGGGGAAGGCGTTGAGGAACTCCAGGTCGTCGTTGGAGAAGTCGCCGCCACATGCGGCCAGGGCCAGACACAGACAGATGGGCACCAGGTGTCGCATCGAACGCTCCCTCAAGGCTGATACGTGACGAGCGCGCCCAGCTCCCAGAAGCCCAGCGAGCGTTGCTCATCCACGGTGTAGAGGAGGTAGTGGAGCCGCGCGCGTCCCGTCACGTGCAGGCGCCGCAGGGGTTGCCACCGCAGGCCCGCCACCAGGCCCGGGGAGAACATCGCGTACTTCTGGTCCGGGTACGTCGCTTCCTCGAAGTCGCGGCGCATCACCAGATACGCCATGCGCGCGCCCACGAAGGGCGCCACGGTGCCTCGCGGCCACTCGGACGTGAGGGTCGTGCCCAGGCTCGTCACCGAATACTTGTAGGGCGGTCCACTCAGGGTCGGCAACGCCAGCAGCGCCTGTTTCCCGCCCACCGCCACGTCCACGCCCCACACCCAGTCGCGGCGGAAGTAGTCGTGAAGCTGCGCCTCCGCGCCCAGCATGCCCACCGACAGGAACAGCGACTGGCGCGTGGGCGCATCGAAGAAGGACTGCACGCCACCGGACACGCCCACCGTCCACCACGCTCCGCCCTCCGGCGCCGCGCCCTTCACCGGGTCGTCCGAGAACGGCGCGTCTCGCAGCCGCGCCTCTTCCAGCACCACCTGCCGTCCCCGGGACACTTCCACTTCGCCGATGCGCAGCCGGTCCGACAGCCTTCGCTTCACGCGGTACGTGCCGGGCGCGAGCGCCACGCGGCGCTCCACGTCGGGCGTCTTGTCCAGCTCCGCCACCACCATGCCGCCCGGGTCCACGAAGTAATACATGCCCGCGGGCGCGAGCCCTGGCACCACCAGCCCGTCGCCGCCCGCGCGCAGGTCCGTCAGCACCAGGTCCCCGTTGCCGGCGAGGTCGTAGCTGAACGTCGGATGCTGAGCGCCCCCGCTGCTGGCCGCCGTGTCCGCCACCGTGCGGGCGTAGGCATGCGAGTACGCCTCGAACAGCGTCACGCGTCCGTCACCGCTGCGATCCGCGTCACCCAGCAGGCCACTGGCCAGATGGTGCGAGAAGTAGCTGCCGCGCAGCGCGTCCGACTCCTGCGAGTCCTCGTCCGCCGAACTGGAGGTGAGGATGACCAGGCCCCGCGCATCGCGCGCCGCGCCGGACTCGATTTCGAAGGCAGGTGCCCGTCGCGCGCCCTTGGTGCGCGTCAGCGCGCCAGAGCGGCACGAGTCGAGAATCGCGATGCGGATATCCGCGGGCGCGTTCGACAGCCGCTGCTTGAGGTCTTCGAAGCCCAGCCGCGTGTTGCCCAGGCGCAGCGTGCCGTCCTTCGCGTGGCCGGAGTAGTAGACGAGCAGCGCCGTGCGCTCACCTCGCGCCCGAGCCTCCTTCGCTCGGGCCTCCAACTGCGTCAGCGCCGCGAGGAAGTCCTTCGAGGACTCGTTGAGCAGCAGCATCGCGTCGCCGGGCGCGACACCGCCCAGGCGCGCCAGCAGGCCGTGCATCTTCCGCGCGTCGTCCTGTGCGAAGCGCAGGGGCCGCGTCTCGTCGCCGCCCTCGTCGTTGCCCGCCACCAGCGCGAAGCGGCGCAGGCTGTCCGCATGCGCGGCCGAGGCCCCGAGCACGAGGAGGGCGGCCAGCGCGCGCCAGGAAGGAAGCAGGGGAGGGCTCATGGCTTGAACAGCACCCAGTGCGTCTGCGCACCCGGCACGTCGAGCTGGGACATCCGCTCCACCTCGCCGTTCGCCGCCGTGAACGCACGACGGGTCGCCTCCACCACCGACTCCACCGTGAACGGTTCATCCCCGAGCACCAGCACCACGCGCTCGGCCCCGGAGCCGGTGAACTCCCAGCTCCCTTGCAGCCAGTGCAGGTCCTCGCCGGACTCCACGGGGGCGCTCGCGCCGGACTCCGGATGCAGCGCCGTCACCTCGCCGATGGCATCCACGGACACGGCGGCCACGTAGCGGTGGGTGCCCGCCTTGTAGCCCAGCATCACCCGCTCACCCGGTTCCAGGGCCTCGGGAGCCTCCGGCTTCACCTCGCGCTGGGGTCCGGGACCTCCGCCGATGCGCAGCTCCGCGATGTCCGCGCCGCCCTTGCTCCGGTCCCAACCCGGACCCTGATTCAGCAGCGGCCGGGCCAGCACCACCATCAGCACCGACGCGGCCAGCGCCACCGTCGGAGCGAGCCAGCGCCGGGGGGAGGGCTTCAGCGCGTCACGCCGCTGCTGTCGCTCCAGCGCGCGCTGTACTCCCATCTCGAAGCGCTCGAAGGGAAGCGCTGCTTCGAAGTGGGCCTGGTTCGACTCGAGGCCGCTCAGCACGGCGCCACACGATTCGCAGCTCGCCGCGTGGGCGCGCGCGCGGGTGGCCTCGGGCGAGCCCAGCTCACCGGCCCTCAGGCGTCGCAGTGTCCACTCCGACTCGTGCGCGCTCATCGAACCCTCAGCTCCTCTCCACCCAGCGCGGCGAAGTGCTCCAGCCGCTTGCGAATCGTGGGCACCGAGCGCCCCAGCAACGCCGCCACCTCTTCCAACGTCATCCCATCCACGTGGTAGTGCACCACCGCCGACTGCGTCTCCGCATCCACCCGGGACAGCAGCCGGCGCACCAGGTCCCGCGTCTCCATCTCTCCCGGACCCCCATGGGCTTCCGGGCGCGCGGCCGCGTCCCGCTCGAACCACTGCCTCCAGCCCGCCCGCTCCGAGCGGAGCTGGTTGAGACAGTGGTGCGTGGCGATCTTCATCAACCACGTCAGCGGCGAGGCATCCGCGCGGAAGTCGTCCGCGTGGGCGAGCGCTCGGGCGAACACGTCGTGCATCGCGTCCTCCGCCCTCGCCGCGTCCTTCAACAGGTAGCGGCAGCGTCCCATCACGCTGCCGCCGTACCGCGTGTAAAGGTCGCGCAGGAAGTCCCGCCGGTCCTGCTGGGGACCCCCCTGGATGACCCTGAGGGCCGGCTGGCGCGTTCCTGTCACGCGCCGCAGACTACCGCGAGCCGGCTCACAGCGTGGAGTAGACCGCCGTGCTGAAGCTGCCGCAGGCGCTCACCGTCCCGTAGCCGATGGCCGGGTTGTAGCTGACCGCGTGGTAGGCGCTTCGGAAGTTGCTGTCCCAGCACTCGTTGATGGTGGCCTCGCCGAACAGGTCTCCGCCCGACAGCTTGATGTCCGAGCGACCGAGGCCCGTGCGCTCCCAGCGGCTCTTGATGGACAGCTTCTCCAGCTTCGAGCGCGTCGGGTCCACGTCGATGTTCTGCTTCACGACGTAGTCCAGCTCGCCCCCGGTGCCCGGGGCCTGCTTGAAGCGATAGTTCGCGCTCGCCAGGGTGCCTCCGCCGGCATCCACCTGGAAGTCCGCCTCCACGGAGGCCACCGCGTTCGGGGCCGTGCGCGCGTAGCGAATCTCCATCGTCGCCACGCCCGTCTCGCCCTCGTTGCCAGGCAGGGAGTTGTTCTTCTCCCAGTCGATGAGGAACTGTCCGGAGCCATAGCCGGAGCGGCGCTCGCCATCATCATCGACCGCCGCCGTGTGCGAGCCGGCCAGCACCGTCTTGAAGTTCGTGTCGGGCTCGATCTTCGCCTTGGCCGCCAGCACCCACCCGTAGGTGTCGTCATCGGTGCGCGTGACGGTCAGCTTCCAGGTGATGGGGCTCAGGGCCTCCGTGTGCGGACCCCACACCGCGACGTCGCCCTGGATGGAGGACGGCGGGTGCTTGACGATGGCCTCGATGAGGCCGAGCACTCCCAGCGTCCCACCGTTGATGCTCGCGGCGGCGGCCACGGTGAGCACGTAGTACTCCGACGTCTGGTTCTCGGCGGAGGCCGCGGTCAGTCCCTGACCGTCCGGGCCGGGCGAGGCCACTTCCACCATCTGCTTGGAGGGAAGTCCCTCGCGGAACGAATCGGCGTCCTGCTTCGAGTCAGGATCGCAACCGGCGAGCAACAGGGAGGCGCACAGCAGGCTCTTGCGCAGCATGGTCCTTCTACCTTTCGGATGGCCCCCGGCGGGCCGTGCAGCAGCGTGTTCGCCTCAATGGACACAGCCCCGCCGAAAAACAGAAAGCACGCCTGCCTGGTTCTGAAATGCGCTGGGATTCCAGGGGGTTGGAGGTCGCTCGGACGCCCCTCGGGCGACTTCACCCGGCCTTCGGACGGCGGAAATGCACCGTCCCTACCTTTCGCCCATGGAAAAACGACACCCCAACCATCCCGGGGAGATGGGCACGGACGCCTCGCTCGCGGAACGGGAGCGCACGGCGGATGAAATCAACGCCCGCGCACGGGCCGTGGGGCTGTTGCGCGACGCGGGGGTGCCCTTCGTGGTGGGAGGTGCGTACGCATACGCCACCTATACCGGCATCTACCGGGACACGAAGGACCTGGACCTGTTCCCCCGCAAGGCGGACGCGCTCCGGGCGCTCCAGGTGCTGGAGAAGGACGGCTGGCGCACCGAGCGCACCGACGAGGTGTGGCTCTACAAGGCCTTCAAGGGTGACTACTTCGTCGACTTCATCTTCTCGTCCGGCAACGGCGTGGCGGTGGTCGACGACGAGTGGTTCCAATTCGCCAAGACGGCCACCGTCTTCGGGCACGAGTGTCTGGTGGCGCCCGCCGAGGAGATGATCTGGTCCAAGGCCTTCGTCGTCGAGCGCGAGCGCTACGACGGCGCGGACGTCAACCACCTCATCCTCAAGGCGGGCCACGTCATGGACTGGGACCGGCTGATGCGCCGGTTCGACCGGTACTGGGAAGTGCTGCTCAGTCACCTGATGATGTTCCGCTTCGCCTATCCCTCCGAGAGGGACCTGGTGCCGGAGTGGGTGATGGCGGAGTTGATGCGCCGCACGCTGGACAGCATCCGCGAGGGGCGCTGGGAGGAGAAGCTGTGTCGCGGCAACCTCGTCTCCAAGGTGAACTACCACGTGGACATCCACCACTGGGGGTTCAGGGACGGGCGGGCCTGGGACGAAAACGAACGACAGCAGGGGGGCGAGCGTGGCGAGGGATCCGAGCTCGAAAATTCGATTGGCGGCAGTCGGTGACCTGCACTGCCGGGAGGACCAGCACGGACGCTTTCGCCACCTCGTCAAGCAGGTGAACGCCACGGCGGACCTGCTGGTGCTGTGTGGGGACCTCACGGACCGCGGCATGCTCGAGGAGGGCAAGGTGCTCGCCGAGGAGCTGTCCGCGCTGCGGGTGCCGTGCGCGGCGGTGCTCGGCAATCACGACTACGAGCACGGCCAGGTGAAGGACATCTGCGCGGAGCTCGCGAAGGTGGGCATCCACATCCTCGATGGGGACCACTTCATCTTCGAGAAGGTGCTCGGCGTGGCTGGCGTGAAGGGCTTTGGCGGCGGCTATGGCAACGCGACGTTGCAGGCCTTCGGCGAGGCGCAGACCAAGGGCTTCGTGCAGGAGGCGGTGACGGAGTCGCTGAAGCTGGAGGCGGCGCTGAGCCACCTCGACACGCCGAGGAAGATCATCATCATGCATTACTCCCCCATCCCGGAGACGCTGGAGGGGGAGAACATCGAGATCCGCCCCTTCCTCGGGACGAGCCGGCTGGCGATGCCCATTGATCACTACGGCGCGGAGGCGGTGTTCCACGGACACGCGCACCACGGCGCGCTCCAGGGCAAGACGAAGAACGGCATCCCCGTCTTCAACGTGGCCATGCCCCTGCTGGCCCGGCACACGCCCGACCAGCGCTACGTGCTGCTGGAAGTGTGAGCCGGACTCAGGCGGTGACGACCATCCCGGCTTCCACCTTCACGGGCCAGGACGTCAGCGACGCACCGCTGCACGGGCCGCCGACGCACTTCCCGTCGTCGGGTTGGAACAGGGCGCCGTGCCACGCGCAGACGATGAGCTGCTTGTCCGGCGTCAGGTAGCGGTCCAACACGCGCGCCAGCGGGAGCCCGGCGTGGGGGCACCGGTCCACATAGCCGTGGACCTGGGTGCCCTTGCGCACGAGGAAGCCGTGGAAGAACGCCTCGCCAATCTGGAGCACGATGTTGCGCGAGCCCGGGTCCTCCAGCGAGTCCACCGGGCAGAGCTCGACGTCGGAGGGCGTCGTCCAGACGCGCTGCCTTGGAGGCAGGCTCAAGGCAGTCGGGCCTTCTCGAACCCGGCCCAGCAGTCGTCGTAGTCCAACTGCATCGCCGGCGTCTCCACCGCGAAGCGCGTGGGGCGGATGGTCCACCGGGACTCGAACATGAACGCGAGCGTGTCCTGAATCTTGTGCGGCTTCAGGTCCGCGCGGAGGGCCTGCTCGTAGCTCGCCCGGTCCGGACCGTGGCCGCTCATGCAGTTGTGCAGGGACGCGCCGCCCGGAGCAAAGCCTCCGGCCTTCGCGTCATAGACACCCTGCACCAGCCCCATGAACTCGCTCATCACGTTGCGGTGGAACCACGGCGGCCGGAACGTGTTCTCCGCCACCATCCACCGGGGCGGGAAGATGACGAAGTCGCAGTTGGCCGTGCCCGGTGACTCGCTGGGCGAGGTCAGCACCGTGAAGATGGACGGGTCCGGATGGTCGTAGCTCACCGTGCCGATGGTGTTGAACCGCGACAGGTCATACTTGTACGGCGCCAGATTCCCGTGCCACGCCACCACGTCGAGCGGGGAGTGGTCGAACTGGGACGCCCACAGGCGCCCCTGGAACTTCTGGATGACCAGCGTCGGGCGGTCCACGTCCTCGAACGCGGCCACGGGCGTCAGGAAGTCGCGCGCGTTCGCCAGCCCGTTGGATCCGATGGGCCCCAGGTCTGGCAGGCGGAAGAGGGCGCCGTGGTTCTCACAGATGTAGCCCGACACCGGTCCTTCGGGCAGCTCCGCCCGGAAGCGTACGCCCCGGGGCACCACGCCCATCTCGCCGGGCCGCAGGTCCAGCACGCCCAGCTCCGTCACGAGCGTCAGCCGCCCGGCCTGCGGCACGATGAGCAGCTCGCCGTCGGCGTCGTAGAACACCTTGTCCGTCATCGACCGGTTGGCGAGGTACAGGTGGATGGCGATGCCCGCCCCCGTGCCTGGGTCTCCATTGCCCGCGTAGGTGACCAGGCCCTCGACAAAGTCGGTGGGCGCGGTCGGCGCCGGCTGGGGACTCCAGCGCAGGCGGTTGGGCGTGGGCGGGACCTCGTCGAACGGACCACCGCGCAACAGGCCCTGGGGATGGACCTTGTACGCGGGATGGTTGGCGCTGGGCCGCAGCCGATACAGCCACGAGCGCTTGTTCTCCCGGCGCGCCACCGTGAAGGCCGTGCCGGAGAGCTGCTCCGCGTAGAGCCCGAACGGGGCGCGCTGCGGCGAGTTGCGCCCCACGGGCAGGGCACCCGGGACGGCCTCCGTGGCGAACTCATTGCCAAAGCCGGAGAGATAGTCACCGGGCGCCTGTCGGAGCCCGCTCTTCGGAGGTACCGCGGTTCGATTCTCGAGAGTCACCGTGTCGCTCCTCCGAAGTCGGGCCGGAGACTACTTCCGGGTCTTGTCGACCTTGATGACGCCGCGGCGGATCTGATCCAGCTCGATGGACTCGAACAGCGCCTGGAAGTTGCCGTTGCCGAAGCCCTCGTTGCCCTTGCGCTGGATGATCTCGAAGAAGATGGGCCCGAACAGGTTCTCGGTGAAGATCTGCAGCAGCAGGCCTTCCTGCTGATTGCCGTCGATGAGGATGCGGTTCTTCCGCATGCGCTCCAGGTCCTCGCCGTGGTTGGGGACGCGCGAGTCGACCAGGTCGTAGTAGGTCTCGATGGTGTCCTGGAGGTCCACGCCGCGAGCGCGCAGCTTCTCGACGGTGCTGTAGATGTCCTGCGTGGCCAGGGCCAGGTGCTGGATGCCCTCGCCCTTGTACTCGCGGATGAACTCCTCGATCTGCGACTTCTCGTCCTGGCTCTCGTTGAGCGGAATCCGGATGGCGCGGTCCGGCGCAATCATCGCCTGGCTGAACAGGCCCGTGGCCTGGCCCTTGATGTCGAAGTACTTCTGCTCGGTGAAGCCGAAGATGCGGTTGTAGAAGGACGACCACGTCCGCATCTCACCCCGGCGCACGTTGTGCGTCAGGTGGTCCAGCGACTCCAGGCCCACGCTGTTGCGGGCCTCGGCCTCGACGGCGCCGGGAATCTGCACCCAGGAGTCGTAGATGGTGCCGCTCGGACCGTGTCGGTCGATGAGATACAGCAGGCTGCCACCGATGCCCTGGAGGACATAGAAGCCCTCGCCCAGGGAGCTGGCGGCGGGGTCGGCCGGGATGGCGCCGCGCTCCAGCGCCATCTCGTACGCGGTGCGGGCATTGGCCACGCGGAAGGCCATCGCGTTGGCGGACGGGCCGTGGGCGGCGCGGAACTCGGCGGCCTGGCCCGTGGTCTCCCGGCTGATGAGCAGGTTGATGTCACCCTGCTTGTAGCGAACCAGGTCCTTGCTCGGGTGCTTGGAGAAGGCGGTGAACCCCAGCATCTCCACCAGCTTCACCATTGCCTCGGGGGCGGGGCTCGTGAACTCCACGAACTCGAAGCCATTCAGTCCAAGAGGGTTTTCCGCCGTGCTCATCATGACCCAGCCTCCGCGAAACGTCTGCGAGTGTGCCTTGGAAGGTAGGGAGTGGCGGCCAGGGAGGAAAGCACAAAGCGCTGCCAGAGAATGTCAGGCTCTTTCACAATCTCCAGAGGGAGGGCCCATGCGAATGCGCACGGGCGGCGCGTCAAACGCGGCACCGCGTCGCGTCACCTACGGAGGGTCGTGGATTGTCACGACAGGAGCGGGCTCATCCTCACGGACCGCGTGCTTCCGTGGGCTCCGGTGCGGGGGCGCCTTCCATCAGGTCTTCAGCCCGCACCGGCAGCACGAGTCCTTCGATGGAGACCTCCATCACCTCGGGCCCCGAACCCCGCACGTAGCTCAAGCCCGACGAGTCGGGCACGTCGCCGCCCAGCCACAGTCGCGCCAGCTCGCGTCCATCCGCGCCCAGCAGCACCGCGCCGCGCGAGGCCTCGTCGATGCCGTACTTCGCCCAGCTTCGTGGCTTTGCGTCTCCGAAGCTCGTGGCCTTCAGTGCGCCCAGTGCGCGCAGCAGGGAGACGACGCGGAAGTGCTGGGCCTTGCCTTGCTTCGGTGACTCCACCCGCCACGACTCCGTGCCGCCATCCGTCTCCGAGGCGTTGACCAGGATGATGGGGGCCGCGCCTCCGCCAGGGTGGAACACCACGCGTCGCACGTCCTCGCGCCGGAAGCTCAGCACGTGCTTGTCCTTCAATTCGTGGACGTCCACGTCGAGCACCGTGAGCGCGCCGTCCGACACCTCGGCCAGCACCGCGTCCGGGCCCTGCTCCCGCAGCGCGTGGATGCGCGGAGTGCCGTCCTCCATCACCTGGGCGAGTCGGATGCGCACGGGCTCGCCCGAGAGCGGAGTGAAGCGCGCATCGACGAGCGGCGACTCCAGTCCCAGCTTCTTCCGCATCTGCGCGGAGTCCGAGGGGAAGGCGAGCGCCCGGTGCTCCTTCAAGTTTTTCAACAATGTCGCCACCCGAGCCTCGTCCGCGCGCTCGGCCACGGGTTTCGTCAGGCGCCACTTCGTCGTGCCCGTCTCGTGCTGCAGCACGTAGCTTCGCTCCTGGGCCCGCACCTCGATGCTCGCGAGTGCGGTCGCTTCCAGTCCGCCGAGCAGCTCCTTCGAGCGCAGCGCGAAGGTGTCCTTGTCCAGGCTCCATCGCACCGAACCCTGGGCCGCGTAGACCTTCGAGTCCCCGTCACGACGCACGTACACGGACCCGTCGAAGGTGTTCTCGACGCCGCCGTGCAGCGTCACCGTGTGCTGGCGGCTGGGGACGTCGTCACCTCCGCCGCTCGCATCCGGCAGGAAGGCGTGCGCTGTCACGCTGAAGACGGGCGACTTGAGGCCGTACTTCTCCAGGTCGGCGTCGGTGGGCGCGTTGTTCACCAGGGGACTCGACGCGGTGCTCCCCAACGTCTCCAGCAGGGCCTCCACCGCGGCGGCCTCCGCGCGAGCCTTCACGGGAACGACGATTTGCCACGCGCCATCCGGCTCGCGCGCCAGCTCCGTGGTGTCGCCCTGGGCCCGCACGGTGATGCGAGTGAACACGGGCGCGGCGGCCTTCGCCCCCTGTGTCGCGCTGGACGGCGGGGCGAACAGTTTCTCTGACACCGCCGGGGTCTCGGAGCCTCGCCGCGAGGTGCCGTCGGAGCACGCGGACAAGGTCAGTCCTCCCGCGCCCAGCGCGAGGACCGCCACCGTCACGAACGCCTTGCCCGTGGCGCTCACTTGTTCCGCCGGGTCAGCCAGATGGCCAGTCCCAGGCCCATCATGGTGAGGGGGAGCAGGTCGGTGGAGATGAAGCGGATGTGGTCCATGTCGTCCGCGTCCAGCTCCAGCGTCGACACCTCGCGGTCCGGGGGGCGCAGGGTGACCTTGGTCACCTGATTGGAGGCCCAGCCCAGCGCGTTCATCACGAGGTTGCGGTTGGGCTCATGGCCCCAGTTCGGATCCAACAGCAGCTCCGCGTCACCCATCACCACGAGTCGCGCCTCGTCGAAGCGCTTGTTGGCGGCGTTCTTCGTGTCGCGGACGATGGCGGCCACGAGCGTGAGCTGGCCCGTCTTTTCGCCATCGGAGGGGACCGCGTTCTCCTCCGGCTTGGTCTCCACCCAGCCGTACTGAGAGGTGTGCACCACGGGCTCCACGCGCACGCCTTCCGCGAATCCCTCGCGCAGCAGCGTGAGGCTGCGCGGCGTGGGCAGCTCCACGTTCAGCCCGCGCTGCCGCAGCGGGAGCACCATCGCGTGGTTGCTGTAGAACCGCGAGAGCACCACGTAGGGATTTCCGCTGTTGAACTGCGCGTCGGCGGCGATGCCCTCGTCGAGCTGGATGCCGTACTCGGCCAGCAACCCGCCCAGACCGTCCTCCAACCCCGCGTCCGTGAAGTAGAGCAGCCTGCCGCCGCCCGCGAGGTACTTGCTCAGCACCTCCACCTCCGGCGTCGTGAAGCGCGCGCGAGCACCCGCGATGATGACCAGCGAGGCATCCCGGGGCACGTCCGTCGCGCCCGCCAGGTACATGGCCTCCGCGCCGTAGCCCTCCTGAAGTAGCTGCCTGCGCAGCTCGGACATGGTGGCGCCCGGGTCATTCGGGGCCGCTTCGTCCTTGGCCAGCGGCCACTCACCGTGGCCGGTGACGAAGTACACCCGCTGCGTGCCCACCGCGTTCAGCTTGATGAGCGCGTTGGTCAGGTCCTGCTCGGAGACGGCCTGCAGCGTCGTGTGCGCCTCGCCACGCACCAGCACCACACTCGCCTGACCCTCCTTGAGCTGGTACTTCGCGGCCAGGTCCGGGCTGCGGCGCGCGTCCTTGAACGTGTACTCGAAGTGCTCCGGCGCCTGCGCGCGGTAGCGCTGGAACAGCGTGTCCAGCAGGCCGTAGGACTCGTGCGTCGGAGGCACGAAGCCAATGGCGAGGACCTTCTCCGGCAGGGCCTCCAGCGTGGCGAGCGTCTGCGGCGCCAGCGTGTGGATGCGTCCCTTCGTCAAATCCCAGCGAGGACTCTTCTGGAAGGCGACGTAGTTGAGCGCCACCAGCGCGAGCAGGGCGGCGACCACGGTGAGTCCCGAGCGCAGGAAGAAGAGGCTGGAGCGGTGCGAGGCGAGCTTGCCGAAGTGCTTCAGGTTCGTCGCCAGGTACACGCCGAGCAGCGCGAGGCCCACCGCCGCCTTCACGCCCGCGGCAATGGGGTTGCCGGAGGTGACGAAGAGGGTGAAGGGGCTCGACAGGAGCAGCAGGAGCCCGAAGGCGCCCAGGTATCGACCGAGGAGGGTCGCATTCATGTGCGGGGATTCCCTTTCGCGTGAGCGCGGGCCATGTCAGGCCCAGCGCCGCGCTTCCACGGTGCGGTGGGTGAGCAGCAGCGAGAAGACGATGACGGAGGCGAAGAACACGAGCGTCTGCACGTCGAGGATGCCCTTGAGCATGTTCTGCAACTGCGCGTCGAAGGAGAGGTACGTCAGCACCGAGCGCAGCGGCTCCTCCGTGGCCTGCGCCACGCCGGACAGCAGCATCCACGGTAGGAGGACCGCGAAGGTGAGGAAGGCCGCCAGCATCTGGCTCTCCGTGAGCGCGGAGATGAACATGCCCACAGCCATGCACGTGGCGCCCCACAGCAGGATGCCGCCGTAGCCCAGGAGCACGGTGGGCCACTCCAGCGCGGTGCCGGACTCCGCGTGGCCGAACGCGGAGAGCACCAGCGGGAAGATGAGCGTGAGGCCCAGCGTCGCGGAGATGATGCCCAGTCCGCCCAGGTATTTGCCCAGGACGATTTCAATGGGGCGCACTGGCGCGGTCATCAGCAGCTCGAACGTCTTGTTGCGCTTCTCCTCCGCGAACAGTCGCATGGAGAGGAAGGGCGCGATGAAGAGGGTGATGATGATGACCATGCCCCACAGCTGCACCATCACCCCGTCGGTGAGGTTGCGGTAGGCGGTCATGTCCGGAGGCATCATCGCCCACGTGACTTCCCGTGCCTGCTCCTGCACCTGCTGGAACGTCGCGAGCAGGTTCACGAAGAAGAAGGACGAGAGCGCCACCATCGCCGTGAAGACGCCATAGGCCCACGGGGTGGTGAAGAAGAGGGACAGCTCCTTGCGAGCGATGGCCAGGGCGATGCGCATGGACCGGGGGGTTCCTTGAAGGAGGGGACGGGCGTCGCGCTCAGGCGGCGGTCAGCTTGATGAAGACCTCTTCCAGCGACGCGCTCTCCGAGGTGCCCTGGGAGCCGGCCAGCTTGCGGAGGTCGTCGTAGGCGACGATGCGCCCTTGGTTGAGGATGAGGACCTTCTCGCACGTCATCGTCACTTCCGGGAGGATGTGCGTGGAGAGGATGACGGTGTGCTTGCCCGCGAGGCTCTTGATGAGCGCGCGCACCTCCGCGCGCTGCGCGGGATCCAGCCCTTCCGTCGGCTCGTCGAGGATGAGGACCTGGGGCGAGCCGAGCAGCGCCTGCGCGATGCCGACGCGCTGCTTGTAGCCCTTGGACAGGTTCTGGATGAGGCGGCCGAGCACGTGCGTGACGCCGGTGAGGCCGGCCACCCGCTCGACTTCGCCCTTGAGTTCCCGGGCGGGCAGGCGCTTGAGCGCCGCGACGAACTTCAGGTACCCGTGCACCGTCATGTCCGGATAGAGGGGCGGCGCCTCCGGCAGGTAGCCGATGCGGCGCTTCACCTCCAGCGGGTGGGTGAAGACGTCGAAGCCTCCCACGCGGGCGACTCCCTCCGAGGGCGGAAGGAAGCCGGTGAGAATCTTCATCGTGGTGGACTTGCCCGCGCCGTTGGGCCCGAGGAAGCCGAGGATTTCGCCCTCTTCGACGCTGAAGGTGAGGTCGTCGATGGCCACGCGGTCGCGATACCGCTTGGTGAGGTGCTGTACCTCGATCATCGCCATGGGCAGGCTCCAGGAGAGACGCGCTCGACCCTGGGCCGCCGGCCGTGGAGGTGTTTCTCGGACGGCCCGGGCAGACCGTCGCCGACTATAGGGGCCGACCTTGGGGTGTCAAGGCGACGCCCGGCTCCTGGCCCGGGTGCTTCACCGCGCTGGCCGGGCTCCTGCAAGACTGCGCTTCGGTGTGGTTCCCCGGACACGCCCAACAGGGGTAGTGAGACGCTCATGCCTATCGTGGTCCAGAAATACGGCGGCTCGTCGGTGGCCGACGTGGAGAAGATTCGCAAGGTGGCGCGCAGGGTGAAGGACAAGCGCGACGCCGGGTACCAGGTGGTGGTGGTGGTGAGTGCCATGGGCGACACCACGGACGAGCTGCTCGCCCTGGCCAAGCAGGTGTCCCCGGACCCCGCGCGGCGCGAGCTGGACATGTTGTTGACGTGCGGCGAGCGCATCTCCATGGCGCTGCTCTCCATGGCGCTCCAGGAGATGGAGGTGCCGGCCATCAGCTTCACGGGCAGCCAGAGCGGCATCATCACCAACGACGCGCACGCACAGGCGCGCATCGTCGAGGTGCGGCCCTATCGCATCCACGACGAGCTGGCGCGCGGCAAGGTCGTCATCGTCGCCGGCTACCAGGGCGTCTCCTACAAGAAGGAAGTGACGACGCTGGGGCGCGGAGGCTCGGACACGACGGCCGTGGCGCTGGCGGCGGCGCTGGAGGCGGAGGCGTGTGAAATCTACTCCGACGTGGATGGCATCTTCAGCGCGGACCCGCGCGTGGTGCCGGATGCGCGCAAGCTGGAGTCGCTCAGCTATGACGAGATGCAGGAGCTGGCGAGCGCGGGCGCCAAGGTGCTCAACGCCCAGGCGGTGGAGTGGGCGAAGTCGCGCGGCATCGCCATCCTCGCGCGGACGGCGCATGCCCCGGGCAACGGCACGGTGGTGCGCGAGCTGACGGCGCCCTCGGACAGTCGGGTGAAGGGCGTGACGGCGGACTCGGAGCTGGCGGTGCTGGCGGTGGGCGAGCAGGTGCCGCTGCCGGAGCTGTTGGAGTTCCTCGACGCCCGAGGCGTGCGAGGCCGCTCCCTGGGCTTCGACGGGCTGCCGGGGGGCACGGCCTATGCGTACCTCCTGGTCCCGCTGGCGGACATCCACGGGCCGGAGGCGCTGCGCAAGGAGCTGGCCACACGCTTCGACGGAGCGGTGTCATGGCGCGAGGATCTGGGCACCGTCACCTGCGTGGGCGTGGGGCTCAACGCGGACTGGGCGCCGCTGAGGCAGTCCCTGGCGGCGGCGGAGGAACTCGGCGCGAAGGTGCATGCGGCCCACACGTCACCGCTCCAGCTCACGCTGCTCGTGGACAAGCTCCACCTCAAGCCGCTGACGGCGAGGCTGCATCGGGAGCTGCTCGGCGCGTGACGTCCAACGAGTCGCGGTCCATCGACAGCAAGCTGTCGCCGCGCGTGGACCGAGGGGCGCACGGGAGAGGACCTCCCCGTATCAAGCCGGGAGGTCCTCTCTCTCGCCCCCGCTATTCGGTGAGCGCCGCGGTGGCGGCCTGGGCATCCGAGGGGCAGTCGGACTCCACCGCGCCGACGTCGGGCGCCGAGCCGCAGAAGGGCAGGCCCAGGTCCATGCCCCGGTCGACCGCACCCGTGCCGGGCATGAAGGTGTTCGTGTCCACCAGCGCGTTGGCGGACTCCGCGGAGCTCACGTCCTGGCCTTGCTGCTTCCACGCGGCCAGCAGCTCACCCACCCAGGAGTCCTCGGGGATGAAGAAGTTGCCCTTCGTGAAGTTCGCGCCCTGCAGGTACACGTTGGCGGCCAGGTCCAGCCCGGAGGTGTAGGGCCCCAGGTTGACGGCGTTGCGCGTGGCGAAGAGGTTGTTTCGCACCGCCACGTTGGTGGAGTCGCCACCGGTGCCATGTCCGAGCACCAGCGCGAAGCCCTTCGTCCCGGTGACGGTGTTGTGCAGCACGCGCACGTCGACGCCGTTCTCGATGCGGATGGCGGAGCCCTCGGGCATCTTCAGCGAGTGGACTCGGTTGCGTCGCACGGAGATGTTGGTCGGCGGGGCGCCCACCCGGTTGCCGCCCACGGCGATGCCCAGCGCGGCGTCCGAGATGTCGTTGTCCTCCAGGACGACGTTCTTCGCGGAGTAGTGCACCACCACCGCCTCACCTCGTGACGTCGAGGACTTGGTGAAGCCGTGCATGCGGTTGCCGCGCACGGTGACGTCGTGGCACGTCTTGATGTCCACGGCGTTCTCACGGTTGTCGTACATGTGATTGGCTTCGATGAGGACGCCGCTGGCGGGCGCGTCGTTGCTGAAGCCCTCGGGCCCGAGGCACTGCACGGAGTCGCCCGAGTTGTCGTGGATGTCGTTGCCGCGCACGGTGATGTCCTTCGACGTGGGGGCGATGACGACGCCGTGCGAGTCGTCGGACCCTCGAGCGAAGTGATGGATGTGGTTGTTCTCGATGGTGACGCCGCGCGCGCTGGCGTCCGTGCTGATGCCGCTGCCGAAGGCGCCGTGGTGCAGGTCGTTGTTCGCGAGCACCGTGCCCTGGGTGTCTCCGGCGAAGGTGACGGCGATCTGCCGCTGGCTCTTCACGTCGAACTCGAAGCCCTCGATGCGCCAGTTCGGGCGCTGCACCAGGACCATGTACCAGCCGCTGGAGGTGGGAACGAGCTTGGGCTTGCCCTCGCCGAGCAGGGTGATGGGCGCGCTGGTGGTGCCGGCGCGGACGTTGGAGTCGAGCACCAGCTTCTCCGCATAGGTGCCCTGCTGGACGCGGATGATTTCACCGGGGCCCACCAGGGTGAGCGCCTTGGCGATGGTGCGCAGCGGACTGGCTTGCGAGCCGGCGGCGGTGTCGTTGCCCGACGGGCTGACGTACCACTCGCGCGAGTACCGAGGCGGGGCTGGCTCCTCGGGCGTGGGAAGGGGCGAAGGTGTGGTGGGCTCCGGGGACGGCGTGGGCACCTGCGTCACGGGAGGCGTCGTCGGCTCGGG
>NZ_JABUMQ010000185.1:0-22284 GCF_013336645.1 Myxococcus sp. CA039A
GGGAGAACGTGAAGCGCTACGCGAAGTCGAAGGCGGTGACGGAGTACGTGGAGCTCAAGGGCCGCTCGCACTACACCGTGGCGCAGCCGGGCTGGGAGGCCGTCGCGGACCTCGCCCTCAACTGGGCCACCGAGCACGCCACCGTCCGGAGCTGAGTCGTTGTTTCGATATCGCGGAACTGGGGAGGCTCAGGACGACGCGAAGAGCGTGTCCCAGTCCGGGCCACCCAGTCGGGACACGAGCGCCTCCATGTTCGCGCGAGTCGTCTCGGCCAGCACGTAGTCGAACCTGAAGCCACAGGCTCCGAAGTCACAGGGCTCCAGGTCCTGGATTCGAGTCGAGCATCCTCGAGACCCGGTGCAGGTCGACTGGCGCGCGGGACAGAGCGCTCGCTTCGACAGCACCGCCATCCGGAGGAAGGTCTTGAAGTCCTCGGGTGAGCGGAACACCTGACGGGCCTCGACGCCCGACCCTCCGACTCCGGGTGGATGGAAGCCCGCGCCACTCGTCGTGCCGAGCGTGACGAGCACGGACTCCGCCGTCAGCCGCAGTGTCCTTGGCGGAGACGACGGGGGTGTCTTGAAGACGCACCGCAGGCCCGACTTCATCGGAGCCGTCTTGTCCTCCACGACTTCCAGATGAGCCAGCGCGTTGCCTTGTGCCGTGAAGTCCTGCGTCTCCGTCCCGTTTGCATCTTCCAAACGGAGACACCGCTCCTGTGCTTCGAGCCTCGCCTTGAACGCCTCGAAGACTGACACCGCCTGTCGCTTCCGGTGCTCGGCCACCCGCGCGGCGTCGGTCCGTGCCGGGGGCTCTGTCACCGACGCGTCCGCATCGTTCAGCGCGGGCCCCGCCTGAGACTTCCTCGTCGCGGTGTCCTTCTCGAGGAAGCCCGCCCGAATCACCTCGTCCGTTTCCTGGTCGTGTGCCGCCTGCGCGGACTTCAACAACTCAGCGATGAGGTGACGCCTTCTCACGGGTATCGCGTCCTCGGAGAGCCGGAGCACGGGCGACGCCGCCGTGTCTTCCTCGTGCGGCGCGACTCGGTTGGACTGGCTCTTCTTCTCGGGAGGCGCGCCGTCAGAGCGTCCCGGTGCGGGAGAGGGCTCCGCTCCCTCCTCGTGCGGCGCGAGTCGGAAGTGCGCGTTGTAGAGCCCCGGCGCTATCGCGCTCAGGTGAAGGGACTTCGTTCCCCGCGCGGCCTCCTCCGGTGAGTGGCCCGTCTCCGTGGTGAGGGGGAACATCGCCACGCGCCAGTGCTTGCACTTCGGACAGGACACATCCACGCCCGGAAATGGCCAGTCCCTCGGTGGCGCGTGCACGCGGTCCTCCAGCACCGCGTCCACATACGCCTGCGCGTCCTCCAGGTTCGCCTCGCGCAAGCCCTCCGCATCGAGCAGGGGCCGCTCCGCATCCACGAGCAGCGCCGGGTCATAGAGCACGAGCAGCAGGTCCTCGAACCCCGGGGCCACGCCGCGCTCCCGACGCAGTCCCACGAGCTGAAGCGCCAGGGGCGTCGTCCGCGAGAACTCCAGCGCCTCGTCACCCTTCAAGTGGAACCGTCGGTTCCCCGGGTCCGCCTTCCCCTGCCTGCGCAGGCTCGCACTCACGTACTGCCGCAGCAGTCCCACCGCGCAGTCCGTACACTGCGCTTCTCTCAGCGTCGCGTGGTGCGCCTCTCGCTCCGGCGCCGTCGCCACCGCGACCTTCTTCGGAGATTCCGCTTCCGCCCCGCCCCGCCTCTTCGCCGCCTTCGCCGTCATGCCTCAGCTCCCGTGCAACGCTTCGAGCCTTGTCGACGTCTCCGCGTCCAACCGACCCGTGACGGCCAGGCCATTGCGGTGCTGGAAGGCTCGAAGCGCGCTGCGCAGCTCCAGCGTCATCCGCCCCGTCGGCGCCAGCGCGTACCCCAGGTTGATGAGCCGGGCCTCCGCCCCCGCGACACCGTCATCCGGCACGTCGTGCATGGGACGCAGCGTGCCCAGCTCCAGCTCCCACCACTGGTCCTCACACTCCAGCTCGGCACGACTCGCGCTGAGCGGAACGCGCTGCACCAGGAGGCCGTTTCCGTCCGTCTCCCCCTCCACCACCCGGGGACCGAACAACAACAGATAGGGTCTGCTCGCGAGCGGTGCGCCCACGTCGTCTCGCAACTCGAGCCGCAGATAGCGGGCACTCGCATTGACAGTGAGAGAGCGCGGCAACCCTTCACAGAGCGGCATCAACGAGGGACGCGGCTCCGGGATGAACACCGTGTCCCCGGGATAGAGCACACTCGGATTGGGCCGCTTGCGACGCAGCTCCGCATTGGCCGGATGCTCGTAGACCTGCCGGTAGTCCAGGATTCCGTAGCGCCGTGCGACCAGCAACATGCACTCGCCACGTCGAATGACATGGGTGGTGGACATGGTCTTCCCCCTCGTCGATGAAAGAGCCCCAACTCCCTCACCGTCCAGGAACGCTAGTCGAGGCTCCGCATTTCGCGGCATGCACCTCAGGGCATAGCGGCTTCCCCTTCCTTCCACTCGGCCGTCACCGGTTCGCCGCGCCGCGCCAGAGTGTCCGTCGCGCGCTACTTCTTCGCGTCGCTCAGCCTCGCCGCCTGTGTCAGCAGATAGTTCCGCTCCGGCAGACTCGTGGTGCGCGCCGCGGCCTTCCGGTAGTGCTCCACCGCCGCCTCGTGCTTCCCCGCTCGCTCCAACAGGTGCGCGCGGACCGCATCGAGCCGATGGCTCCCCTCCAGCCGCCCCTCCTCATCCAGCCCCTTCACCAGCACCAACCCCGCCTCCGGCCCCAGCACCATCGCCGTCGCGATGGCGTGGTTGAGCGCCACCACCGGGTTGTCGGACAGGCGCATCAACACGCCGTAGAGCGCCAGCACTTGCGGCCAGTCCGTGTCCTCCGCGCGCGCCGCCTCGTCATGCACGGCCGCGATGGCCGCCTGCACCTGGTACATCCCCAGCGAGCCCTTCGACAGCGTCGCGGAGATGAGCGCGATTCCCTCGGTAATCATCCTCGCGTCCCACAGGGTCCGGTCCTGCACGTCGAGCGGAATCAGCTCCCCCGCCGCCCCCGTCCTCGCCTTCCGGCGCGCGTCCGTGAGCAGCATCAACGCGAGGAGCCCCGCCACCTCGCCGTCCTCGGGCAGCAGCGTGTGCAACAAGCGCGTCAGGCGAATCGCCTCGCCCGACAGGTCCGTGCGGTGCAGCTCCGGACCGGACGTCGCCGTGTAGCCCTCATTGAAGATGAGGTAGAGCACGTGCAGCACCGCGCCCAACCGCTGCGCGGTCTCCTCCGGCGTGGGCTTCTGGAACGGCACCCCGGAGCTCTTGATGGTCTGCTTGGCGCGGCTGATTCGCTGCGCCATCGTCGATTCGGGGACGAGGAACGCCTTCGCGATTTCGGCCGTCGTCAAGCCGCCCACCGCGCGCAACGTCAGCGCAATCGCGGACGTCATCGACAGCGCCGGGTGACAG
Organism: Myxococcus sp. CA039A; assembly: GCF_013336645.1. NCBI lineage: Bacteria > Pseudomonadati > Myxococcota > Myxococcia > Myxococcales > Myxococcaceae > Myxococcus > Myxococcus sp. CA039A. The sequence continues at coordinate 3,477 of NZ_JABUMQ010000185.1, forward strand.
CACATGAACAGCAACACGAGCGCATCGTCCCGCCCCAGCGCCTCGTCGCTGTCCAGCGAGAGCACGAGCTGCAGCTCCGGCGGCACCAGGCTGACGACCAGCTCCTCGCGGTGGCGACGGGCCGCCTCCGCGCGCACATGGTCTGTGATGCGCCGCGAGGCGACCTGAATCAGCCACGCGCGCGGGTCGTCCGGCACGCCCTCGCGAGGCCACTGCAGGGCCGCCGCGAGCAGCGCTTCCTGGACCGCGTCCTCCGAGGCTCCGAAGTCTCGAAACCGCCGGATGACCGCGCCCAGCACCCGCGGCGCATGCTCGCGCAACAGGTGCTCGATGTGGACGTGTTCCGCGACCCCCATCACGCGATGTCGGGAGGGGGACCGCTCATCACCTGCCGCACTTCAATCGACAGGTTGAGCGGCTTGCCACCAGGTCCGGGCGCGGCGGAGGCCTCGGCGGCGATGGCATAGGCGCGCTCGGGGTTCTCCACCTCGACAATCCAGTAGCCCGCGAGGAACTCCTTCGACTCCGGGAACACGCCATCGGTGATGGGCTTGCCGTCCGCCCCGGCCCGCACGCTCTTCGCCTGGTCGGGTCCAGCGAGGCCCTCGGCGCCTAGAAGCTCGCCCGAGGCGCCGAGCTTCTTCGCGAAGCCCTTCATGAACGCGATGTGCGCCTGGAGGTCCTTCTGCGGCCAGCTGGCGACCTGGTACGCCCCACCGGCCGGGGTGTTCATCATGAGCATGTACTTCATGGGTGGCTCCCTCTTTCTCTTGGCACCGCGCCCCTCCATTGGGGCGCGTTCATCGAGATGTCGGAGCCAGGAGCGAGGTCTCGACATCGTCGATGACGATATTCGACCGACCTCCCGGGTCGGCGAACAACCGCGCGCGATTCCACGGGAAATGCGCGGCGCGTCGAAGGCCCACGCGCCGCGCGAGGCCGTGGGGATTCAGAGCACCTTGCCGGGGTTGAGGATGCCCAGTGGATCCATCGCCCCCTTGATGCGGCGGTGCAGCCGCAGCCCCTCCTCCCCCAACTGCCGGCCCAGGAAGGGCTGCTTCAGCGCGCCCACTCCGTGCTCGCCGGTGATGGTGCCGCCCAAATCGAGCGCCGCGCCGAGGATGTCGTCGAACGCCCCGCGCGCCCGCTCCAGCGCCGCCGCGTCCTGGCGGTCGAAGACCACGGTGGGGTGCATGTTCCCATCACCCGCGTGACCGAAGGTGCCGACGAGGACACCCCGGTCGGCGGCGATGCGCTCGACGGCGGCGAACAGCTCCGGGATTCGCGACAGCGGCACGCCCACGTCATCCAGCAACGTGGCGCCCTGCCGCTCCAACGCCGGGTAGGCGAGGCGGCGCGCGGTGAGGAGCAGCTCGCCCTCGGCTTCATCCGAGGTGTGCATGACGAAGGTCGCCCCGGTGGCCTCGCAGCAGCTCGCCATGGCCTCGATTTCCGCCACGCCCTGCTCGCCGCCCGCGTCCGAGCGCGCGAGGAGGAACGCCGCCGCGTCCACGTCCAGGCCCAGGGGTTTGTAGGCCTCCACGGCGCGGCACGTGGCCTGGTCCATCAGCTCCAGCATCGACGGACGCGTGCGCGCCATGATGTCCGTGACGGCCGCGCCCGCGCTCGCGAGCGTGGGGAAGGTGGCCACCAGCGTCGTCGCCTTGGGCGGCTTGGGGCGCAGCTTGAGCGTCGCCTCGGTGATGACGCCCAGCGTGCCTTCCGAGCCGACGAACAGGCGCGTCAGGTCATAGCCCGCGACGTTCTTCACCGTGCGCCCGCCCGTGCGCACCACGGAGCCATCCGCGAGGACGACCTCGAGTCCGAGCACCGCGTCCCCCGTCACGCCGTACTTCACGCAGCACAGTCCACCCGCGTTGGTGGCGAGGTTGCCGCCCAGGCTGGAGAACTCCCAGCTCGCCGGGTCCGGCGAGTACCAGAGCCCGTGCGCGGCGGCGGCGGCCTTCACCTCCGCGTTCAGCACCCCGGGCTGCACGACGGTGAGCATCCCCTTCGCGTCGACCTCCAGCACGCGGTTCATCCGCATCAACGACAGGACGATGCACCCGTCGAGCGCGTTCGCTCCGCCAGACAGCCCCGAGCCCGCGCCCCGAGGCACCACGGGGACTCGACGTGCCGAGGCGATGCGCAGCACCGCGCGCACGTCCTCCGTGCACGTCGCGCGCACGAGGACCTGGGGCATGCCCGAGGGGGCCCACTCGGCCTGGTCCCTCCGGTGCGCGTCGAGCACGTCCGCGTCCGTGACGAGCACCTCGGCGGGGAGCACCGCCGCCAGCTCTCGCAGCAAGGCTCCGTTCCCATCGGTCGTCATGGAGCAACCTCCTTGCGCGTGGGCTTGAAATCACACGCGCCCTGGCCGCTCATCGCGCGGCCTCCGCTGGCACCGAGACGGACGCGCGGTAGAACCCCACGATGTGCTCGCGCAGCAGCGCCGCCGCGCCCGCCGCGTCACCTCGCTCCACCGCGTCGAGCATCGTCGCGTGCTCATCCGCGAGCCGCTGGAGCACTCCCGGTCCCTCCGTCCCCAACGCGTCGAGCAGGTGCCTCGCCATCGCGTCGCGCAGCGCGAGCATCACCAGGTGCATGGCCCGATTGCCCGACGCCGCCACCAACTCCACGTGGAAGCGCACGTCGGCCTCATGGAAGGACTCCGCGGTGACACCCGGCCGCCGCATCTCCTCCAGCGCCGCTCTCGCGGCCTCCAGGTGCGTCCGGTCCGCCCGCCGCGCCGCCCGCTCCAGCGCCGCCGCCTCCAATACACACCGCAGGTCGACCAGATCCTCCAGTGACGCCAGCCGCAGCCGCACCACGTGCGTCAGCGCCTCGCTCAGCAGGCCGCTCGCCGCCCGAGCCACCAGCGCCTTCCCCCGCCCCACCACCAACCCCTGCGCCTGGAGCGCCCGGAGCGCCTCGCGCACCGAGGCCCGGCTCACCCCGAACTGCTCCGCCAGCTCCCGCTCCGGGGGCAGCGCATCCCCAGGCGGCATCCCTCCACTGAGGATGGCCTCCCGAATCCGCTCCGCCACCTGGAGATACAAGGGGTTACGAACCACCGCCTGGAACGTCCGTCCGGAAACCATGACGGACAGACTACCTGATTGACTGATGGTCAGACCAGCGGAGACGATGGAGCGGTCGTTCGTTGAGACCCCAATGGAGGTGACACCCATGGCCAAGGTCCTGATGCTCGCAGGCGACGCGGCGGAGTCCCTGGAGGTGATGTACCCGTACCAGCGACTGCTGGAGGAGGGTTACGAGGTCCACCTCGCGGCCCCGTCGAAGAAGAAGCTCCAGTTCGTGGTGCACGACTTCGTGGACGGCTTCGACACGTACACGGAGAAGCCCGGCTACACGTGGCAGGCGGACCTGGCCTTCTCCGAGGTGAAGCCGGCCGACTATGTCGCGCTCGTCATCCCCGGCGGCCGAGCCCCCGAGTACATCCGCAACGACGCCGATTGTCAGCGCATCGTCCGGCACTTCTTCGACAAGAACCAACCCGTGGCCCACATCTGCCACGGCCCGCTGCTGCTCACCGCGGCCGGCGTCCTCAAGGGCCGCAAGAGCGCCGCGTACCCCGCACTGAAGCTCGACGTGCGGGACGCCGGCGCGGAGTTCATCGACTCCGCCGCCGTCGTCGACGGGAACATGGTCTCCGCCCGCGCCTGGCCGGACCACCCGGCTTGGATGCGCGAGTTCATGAAGATTCTGCGCGCCAAGGCCCCCGCGGCCTGATCCGCCGTCCACGCGTGGCCACTGAAGCGAAGCCGCCCGGCGGGTAGCGCGTGAAGGCCTCCACAGTGGGGGCCTTCTTTGTTTGAGGAGGGCGGGTGAACCGGACACGGCCGCTCTCTCACCAAGCATCCGTCGTAACTAATTCTTGTCTGAACCGGCTTTTTCTAACGATTTCGACAGAAAATAACGCAGTCATGGGCTATAGCCCTCGGAACTATCGAGGTCCGCAGCGCGCCTGGCCTGCAATCAAGTGCAGGCAACAGGCCCTCAAACCGAGGAGAGAGGGACAGGAGGGGTCCGCGATGTTGCCGGGAAAAGGCAGCCCCATCGGGTACGCGAAGGTCATCGCGGATCATGATCTCGAGGTGCTACCGCCCCATCAGCTTTCATCCTGCGCGGCGGTCGCGGGCAAGCAAATGCAGAGCAGCGATGGGCGCGAGTTCGTCACCTACCCGAACCCGTACAATCCAGGGCCCGCGATTTGCGACCAACTGGAGTTCGCGCTCAAACACGAAGGCATCTCCCTGGAGATTCTCGCCGCGTTGTTCCGAGCGGTGAAGCAGGGGCCTTTCGAGGACGAGCTGACCTACCACATCCAGGCACGCCCCACGGGGCAGAACACCCGGCGACTGTGGTTCCTCTATGAGTTCCTCACGGAGCGGCGTCTTCCCCTGGAGGATGTGAGCCAGGGCAACTACGTCGAACTGCTCGACCCCAAGCGCTACTACACCGCCCGGCCCATCAACAGCCGGCGACATCGCGTGCGCGACAACCTGCTGGGCGACGTGAACTTCTGTCCCTTGGTGCGGCGAACCTCCGTCCTCCAAGAGTTCGAGGCGAAACAGCTCGCGAGCGAGGCCGTGCGCATCGTGGAGTCCTACGACGAGGACGCGCTCCATCGTGCTGTCGACTACCTCTACACCAAGGAGACCCGCTCCTCTTTCGACATCGAGCGGGAGGAACCCAGCCAGAAGCGCGCCGCGCGGTTTGCCTCCCTCTTGCGTGAGATTCCCTCCTGGGACTCCCTGAGCAAGGCCGCGCTGGTCCAGATGCAGAACGTGATTGTGGAGGACCGCTTCGGGGAGCGGAGTTACCGCGCGGAGCAGAACTATGTGGGTGAGTCCGTCGGCGTGGGACTGCGTCAACACGTCCACTTCGTTCCGCCACAGCCCAAGATGGTCCCCCGACTGATGCGAGGACTGCTCTCCTCATTGGAGCGGATGACGGATTCCGCAGTGGACCCCATCGTTCATGCGGCCGCCATCTCCTTTGGCTTCGTCTTCATCCACCCCTTCGAGGATGGCAACGGACGACTCCATAGACTGCTCATCCACTACATCCTCTCCCGGGCGGAGTTCACTCCCAAGGGGCTCATCTTCCCCATCTCCGCGATCATGTTGCAGAGGCGAGGGCAGTACGACGCCTGCCTTGAGTCCTTCTCCAAACCCCTCATGAAGCTCCTCGACTACACCGTGGACGAGATGGGGCGCCTCTCCGTGAAAGGAAAGACAAGCGGCTTCTACCGCTACGTCGACTTCACGCGCATGGCGGAGGACCTCTACCGGTGGACTGAAGAAACCATCCGCACGGAGTTCCGCGACGAACTGGACTTCATCGTCCGCTACCGTGAAGCCCGCGAAAAGCTCGATGGCATCGTCGAACTGCCGGACACGGCGCGCAATCGCTTCGTCCAGTTCTGCCTCCAGAATGGAGGCCACTTGTCCAAAGGCAAGCGGACCAAATACTTCAGTGCCTTGAGTGACGACGAAGTACGGGCACTGGAGAAGGTCGTTCAGAAACACCTCATGCCTCGCACGAGGACCCGCCCGGGTTGAGCACCTGGTGAAGGTTCGCGTGCACCCCAGAGGGCATCGAGTCACTCCACCCGAACGGCTAGCGCGACTGCCCGTCGTGCTTCTGGCGATGGATGCGGCGGTTGAGCTGGTTCTGCTCGCGCTGGATGCTCGCGCGCTCCCGGACATCGAGTCGGCCGTCATCCGCTCGCGCCGCACGGATGTCCCGCCGGAGCTCGCGGTGCTGGGACTGGAGCCGCACCGCCTCGCGGCCCGTGAGTTCTCCACTCTTCACGCCCTGGACGATGCGCGCCTGCTGGCGCACCTGCCGACGGTCCGCCTTCGCCGCGCTCGCGGGCAGCGCCAACAACAACCCCAGCACCAGCGTCCCCACGGTCCACACGTTCCGCTTCATGGCTCATCTCCAGCGTCAGGCCGGGCAGGCCGGCTCATCGGGTCTGGCGGTACGAACCCGGGTCCCCGCGAAAAGTCGCGGGGCACCTCGGCACGGCCTTGCTCTCACGAGTGCTACCCTCGCCCGCCCCAGCCATGGCCGAGGACTCACCCAGCCCGCCCGCGCGGCGAGATTCGTCATCCGACGACGACCTCCACATCTCCCTCCCCCGACTCCTCGTCATCCGCGTCTGGAGCCTGGGCCTGGAAGGGGTGAACCGGCTGGGGGATTTTCTCGTGCTCGCGTGGCGCCCCCGGCTCCTGCTCGCCTGGCTGCGACTGTGGCTGCGCGAGGTGCTCGTCTCACCCTACCGCCCGCGTCGCTCCTTCGAGTTGATCCGCGTCCTGCACGCGAGCCACCAGGACTTCCACGAGCTGATGTACGGCGAGACGCCCGTGCACACCGCGCTGTCGCTCTTCCGGAAAGCCGGGCTGACGAAGGGCTCCCGGCTGGTGGACCTGGGCGCGGGACGCGGGCGGGCCCTGCTCGCCGCGCGCTGGCTGGGCGCGGAGGCCCTGGGGCTCGAACTGCTCGAACAACACGTCGCGCTCGCCTCGGGTCCCCTGGCCAGGACGGGCGCGGTGCTGCGGCAGGCGGACGCCACCCAGGCGGACCTTTCGCTCGGCGACGCCACCCACGTCTTCATCAACTGGACGGCCTTCTCTCCAGACACCCGGGCCCGGCTCGTCACCCGCCTGCTCGCCTGCCGCCCCGGCACCCGCGTCCTCACCGTCACCCGCCCCGTGGAGGCCAAGGGCTTCACCGTCCTCTCCCGCCACCGCGCCCTCTTCACCTGGGGCCTCGAGTCCGTGTGGATTCACGAAGTCCAAGGAGCTGGCACTGCGGGGCCCGGCGCCGCGCTTTGAGATGCAAACACTCCCTCCCCCAGCGTGAGCGCATCCGACGCAACGGTGGCTTCCGCTCGTGACGGCTCCATGCCTAGGCTCGCCGGCTCGATGCCGGTGGGACGGGTGGGCTCCTCCGGCCCCTTCCCCTCACCGAATGAATCAAGTCCCCAGGCCCTCGGGCCCGGGGCACAGAGGAGCAGACTCACATGAAGGCATGGATGGCCGTGGCGATGCTGGCGGTGGTTCCCCTCGTCGGATGCGGTGGTTCGCGCGAGCTGAACCGCGCGAAAGTCGAAGTGAACGTGCTGCGCAAGGACAAGGAGACGCTGAGCGCGGAGAACGAGGCGCTCAAGACGAAGGTCGGCGAGTTGGAGGGTGAGCTGGCCAACGTGTCGAAGGAGCGCGACGAGCTGAAGGTCGCCGCCGAGCAGGCCGCGGCCGCCGCCCCCGCCGCCGTCCCCGCGTCCGGCAAGAAGCGCAAGAAGTAGCCCTGAAGGTGATGCCGATGACCGGGACGCGCACCACGGCGGTCCATGTGCACGAAGGCTGTGACGTGTACGTGGGCCGGGCCTTCCGCGCGTGGGCGAAGCCGAGCCCCACCAACCCCGTGCCCGGTCGTTTCGGCAACCCGTTCAAACCCGGAGGCGTCGGCACTCCGGGCGCCATGCTGAAGAAGTACTTCGTCCCCTGGCTCGGCGCGCTGCCGGAGACCGAGCAGCAGCAGGTCCGCGAAGAGGCCCTGCGTCGCATGGGCCCGGACGTGGACGCGTTCGAGTCCTTCCGCTGGTACCTGGACTTGCGCACCCGTCACGACGCCGCCTGGCGCGAGGACGTGCTCGCGCTGCGGGGCCAGCGGCTGGGCTGCTGGTGCAAGCCCGGCCCTTGTCACGCCGACGTGCTGGTGTCCTGGCTGGACTCGCGGCGCTGACGGCCAGAGGCACTCAGAACAAAGAGCGCAGCCACGCGCGCCAGCCCACCACCGCGCGCACCCGGGCCACCGCGTCGCGATGCGCCCTGCGCGCCAACGCATGCGAGTGGAAGCCCTCCATGCCCTGCTCGGCCATAGCCAACGCAGCGCGCGCCGCGCGGGCCCCCGACTTCCGCGCGGTTTGCACCGTCCTGGCCAGCCCGAGGGCGAGCTTGAGCAGGCCATCCGTGGGCACGTGCGTCACGTCCAGCAGCGCCGCGTCCAACAAGGCTTCGGGGTCATCCCGCAGCGACGTGAAGAAGGCATGCCACACCTTCATGTGCCCGCTCGTGGGCTCCTCCGGCAGCGCCAATCCCAAAGCCAGTGCCGCCTCGGCGTCCTCGCGGCGTCCGTGCTCGTAGCAGGCCACCAGCACGTTCATCATCATCCAGGGACGCAGCTCGTCGGCGGGCTGCTCGCGCCAGTCGCGCAGCCAACGCCATGCCCGCGCCCGGCGCTGCTGCTTCATCAGCGCATAACCCACGGCGCCCCAGGTTCGCGAATGCGAGCGCAGCGGGGTTGCGTACAGGAAGACGAACAGCGCCAGCAGGACGGTGCGCCCCAGCTCACCCAGTCGCTCCACGTACACCGCCAGGGCCTCGACGCCCACGGCGCTCTCCGAGGCCAGCGTGTGCAGTCTTCCCCACACCCTCCAGGTCCACGTCCGCTCCGCGTGCTGGAGACTCCAGGCTCGCGCGAGCACCTCCGAGGTCTCGCCTCCACGCGCCGCCATCGCCGCGTCCACCGCGCGCTCCATCACCGAGCCCCAGCCTCGTGAGCGCATGGCCTCCGTGCAGCGCTCCATCGCCCAGGTGCTGTCCCCCACCACCGCCAACGTCTGCTCCACATGGCGCGCGGCCGCCTTCGCGTCGCCCCGGGCACACGCCAGCCGCACCTCGCGCGCGGCCACCAACACTTCCGGGGCATGTCCCCGCGCCGCCTCCAGCGCCCGCGCCGCCTCGTCCAGCTGGCCCTGCTCCAGTCGCACGTCGAAGAGGTGCGTCGCGGCATAGGCGTAGTCCGGCGCCAGCTCCAGCGCGCGCTCCCATCCGGCGATGGCGCTCTTCAAATCGCCCGCCTTCGCGCGCACGTCGGCCAGCCGCGCGTGCGCCACCGGGTCCTCGGGGCCCAGCTCCACCAGTGCCTCCCGCGCCTTCGTGAGGAGGGCGTCGTCCTCGAGCGACTGCGCCCACTCGCCCAGCGTCTGCCAACCCCAGCCGTAGCGAGGCGCCTCCGCGAGCACGGCCTCCATCGCCGTCACCGCGTCACGCTGCGCGCCCTTCTCGAAGAGCACCCACGCGGCCCGGCCACGCAGCGCCAAGGGAGGCTCGCCGCCGTAGGCCGCCGGAGCGCAGGCCGCCAGCGCATCGTCCAGTCGCCCCGCCTCGACGAGCATCCGTGCCCGCGCGTCGTGCGCGTCATCCATGCGAGGGGAAGACTCCAGCGCTCCGTCGAGCAGCGCCAATCGCTCCTCGCGCGTGGCCTCCCCTGCTTCCTCCAGCAGCTCCGCGAGCGCCAGCCGCGCCATGGGGTCCGGCAGGGGGCCCTCGCAGAGCTCCCGCGCGAAGGCCACCGCGTCCGCCTGCCGCTCCAGTTCCTCCGACCACTCCTGCAGCCGCGCCCAGCCCCACCCGTACGTCGGGTCCAACCGCAGCGATTCGAAGAGGCGCTCCAGCGCCAGGTCATGCTCCTCCGAGCGCCACAGCAGGTCCGCCAGGAACCCCCGCGTCATGCCATCGCGCGGATTCTCGCGGCCCACGCGCTCCAGCACCTCGCGCGCCTGGGCCACCTCGCCCACGCGCTCCAGCAGCTCCGACAGCTCGCACGCCGGACGCGTCCAGCCCGGCGAGTGCCGACATGCCGCCTCCAGCGCCTCACGCTCGCCCGCGTCGTCCTCTCGTGCCCGGTGGACCAGCGCGCGCTCCAGCCACACCGGCGCCAGCATCGCGAAGCGCGTGGTGGCCTGCTCCGCCACGCGCACCGCCTCGTCCAGCTCCCGCGCGCGCAGCAGTTGACGCAGCCGCGCCACCCACGCCTCCCAGCAGTCGGGGTGGCGCTGGAGCAGGCCCTCCAGACAGGCCCCCAGCTCCTCCGTCGACAGCACGTCGCCCGCCACCTTCTCGAAGGCCAGCACCGAGTCATCGAGCTGCGCCATGCCCTCCAGCGACTCGCGCACGAAGGTCAGCGAGGCTCGCCGCGCCTCGGGCGTCGTCGCCAGTGCCATCAGCGCGTGCATCCCGGGCCGGGAGGGTTGAATCCTCAGGGACTCGCGGTAGGCGACCTCCGCCTCGGCGTTGCGTCCACACGCCTCCAGAATCTGTCCTCGGCAGTAGTGCAGCGACGGGTGGCGCGGCTCCAGCGCCTCCGCGCGCACCAGCTCCTCCAGCGCCTCCTCGCGGCGTCCCTGGTCCGACAACATCGACGCGCGCTCGCGCCGGGCCCACGCGTCCTCCGGGTGCGCGGACAGGAAGGCCTCCAGTGCATCGAAGGCCGCCGACGGCGCGTGCTCCCGCGTCCACGCGACGCGCAGTTGCAGCAGGCCCGCGTGAAGAGGGAAGCGCGCGCACACCGCATCCAGGTGCGCCTTCGCCTCCGGAGCACGGCCCAGGTCGGTGAGCAACCGCACCCGCTCCCGGTGCGCATCCGAGGGCAGCGGCTCGCGTGCGAGCACCTGCTCCCAATGCCCCAGCGACACCGCGAGCTCTCCGCGCGCGGACGACAGGATGGCGGCGGCACGGTGCCACGCCACGTCCCGCACCCGGCCCTCCGCCGAGCGCAGGTGACGCGACGCCGCCTCCTCGTTGCCCAGGCGCGAGTGCATCTCCGCGGCGAAGAGGGCCAGCTCTCCATCCTCGGGCCGCAGCGAGCACGCCTGCTCCAGCAACTCGAGCGCCTCCAGCGGCCGGCTCAGCTCCTCCAGCGCGCGGCACAACGTGCGCGCGGGCGCGGCGTTGCGCGCACCGAAGCGCTGGAAGCGGTCCGTCACGAAGTCCAGCGCGCGCGCCGTCTCTCCTCGCGCCTGGGCCGCCACGAAATAGCTCCAGGCATACCCTTCACTCAGCTTCTCCAGGCACGCCGCCGCGCGGTACAGCCGCAGCGCCTGGTCCCGACGGAGCTGGGAGTCACGCAGCTGTGCCAGCGAGCGATACGTGGGCGCGAAGGTGGGGTGCATGCGCAAGGTGCGAGCCAGCAGTCGCTCCGCCTCGGCCTCCTCGCGCGCGTCTGTCATCAGCTCGGCCGCCAGCGCATGCCACAGGATGGGGTGCGCCTTCTTCTCCCGAGCGCGCTCGCGCAGCACGCCAAGCAGCTCCTCGCGGCGGCCCAGTTCGTTCAGGCAGCCCAGCCACGACATCAGGTAGTTGAGGTTGTCGGGGTACGCCTCGCGCAGCCCGCTCAGCGCCGCCAGCGCGTCCAGCGTGCTGTCGTCGTAGCCGGCCAGCGCGCGCTTCGCCTGCCACGTCAGCCGGTGCCCGGGCGCGTCGCGCTCCATCGACTCCAGCACGCCCGTCGCCGCCGTCCGGTCATTCGCCACCAGCGCCGCGTCCATCTGGTGGAGCGCGTCGTACAGCGAGGCCTCCGGCAGCTCCACCGCGTCCAGCCGCGCGGTCTGCGCCACGGGCACCAGCGCCATGCCGCGCGGACCGCAGGAGGCGTAGTGCGCCAGCGCCTTCTCCGTGTCGAACTCCACGAGGTGGCGCGTGGACGGGTCTCTCACCAGCAGCGTGCCCCGGCGCTCGTCGTAGCCCACCACGGCCTGCAGGTGGCTGTTGCCCGGCTCCTGCGTGGTGAGCGTGAAGGCGATGCCCTGGTCCAGGAGCGCGCGGGCGCTGTCCCAGGTGACGCGGAACTCGCGCACGTGCCAGCCCGTGGTCGCCGCCCAGTGGCGCTCCTGGTACGCGGGCGTCCCGTCGTAGCAGATGGACTCCGCCACCTGCAGGTGCTCCACCGGTACGTCCCACAGCGCCGCCACCGAGGCCAGCGTCGCGGGCGCACACGTCTTGTGGTGCTGCCGCACGAAGCGCACGGGCAACAGCCGCCGACGGCCCTCCGTGCTCGCCGCCATCCGCTCCGCCACCTGGGCGTGGAAGGGAGAGCCACTCAGTTGGGCCAGGTCGATGGCCCGCTGCACATCCCCGCGCAGGTAGGCCGTGTCCGAGCACATGGACATCAGCATCGAGAAGTTCTTCGACTCCAGCCTCGGTGCCAGCAGCAACGCGCGCTCCCAGCTCGCCCAGGCGTCGTCGTACAGGCCCAGCTCCTCCTGGAGACGCGCGAGCTGTCCCGACACCGCCGAGCACTCCAGCCGCTGTGACGCCGTCGACAGCAGCTCCAGCGCCTCCGCGTCCTGCCCCAGGTGGGTGAGGAGGCTCCCCGCCGTGTGCACGGCCGGGCGATAGAAGGGGTGCAGCGAGAGCGAATACCGCACCGCCTCGAGCGCCTCTTCACGCCGGTCCTGTTCCTCCAGGAGCGACGCGCGCACCACGTGGACCCAGGGATGTTCGGGGACGAGGGTGAGCGCCTCCTTCACCCAGCGCTCGGCGTCCTCGAAGTCGCGAAGGACGACGAGCGCCTCCGCGCGGGCGAGCAGCAGATCCGCGCGCTGCTCCAGCGAAGCGGACTCCAGGTCCGCCGCGCCCTCCAGGAAGTCCAGCACGGCCAGTGGGCCCTTGCGGCGCGCGAGCAGTGCCGAGAAGTAGTAGCGGGCCTCCGCGTGATTCGGCGACTCGCGGAAGGCGCGCGTCCACTGGAGACAGGCCGCGCGCGAGGCGCCGAGCTGGTGCAGCAGTCGCCCCGCCAGCACCCGCGCCCGAGGCCCGGTCCACCGCTCCAGGGGCACGCCCGCTTCGGTCAGCCGGTACGCCTGGACATAGAGGCCCTGCTCGTAGAGGTCCCGCACCCGCGCATACAGGTCGGGCGTCACGGACTCGATGGGCGGATTCGAGAGGAAGAGAGGGGCCGGCGAGAGGACGGAGGACAGAGATGGATCAGGGCGCATCGGCGGGTCAGGACGCCGCGAGGATGACCGCCTGACAGCGACCTCCCAACCCTCCCAGCGCCCTCGACATCCTAGCCCTGTCCGTCATGGCGGCGGGCATGGCCTGACCTGTCGGAAGCCATGTCGGAGGCCCCATCGCCCGAGGATTCCCTGGGAATCCAGGCGCCATCCCACACCCGACGTCACACCGGGATGTCCTTCCACGGCCGGATGGACAGCGAGGCGCGGAACATCTCGATGACGAGGTTCATCTCCCACGGCGTGCGCGTGTCCTTCAGCGCGGCCAGGTACAGACAGCGCCGCGCCACGGGCGTCAAATCGAACGCCCAGTACATGCTCATCAGCGGGTTGATCCACAGCGTGCTGCCCTGGGTGCGCTGCGTGCGATGCACGTCGCCATAGTCCCCCTCCAGCGCCGACACCACGGAGAGCGAGACGATGCTCGGCGAGCGGGACATCTGCTCACAGACGTAGCCCACGGCTTCCTTGTACAGCGCCACCTCCGGCATCGCCTCCAGGAGCGCGGTGACACCCAGGTAGCCACCCTCCTTGCTCAGCGCCGCCACCGCCTCCAGGAAGTGCGCGTGGCAGACGCCATGGTGGGTATCCACCCCGAAGCCCAGGCACACCGCCAGCTTGTCGCTCACCGGCAGCGCATGCACCGCCCCCAGGCTCGCGATGTCCTCCTGCGGCGTGCCCAGGCCCACCTCGTCCCCGCGCATCAGGATGTCCGTGCCCCCATCCACCAACACCACCGCGTCGAACCCCAGGTGCGCGTGCAGCGCGGCATACGCCTCCCGCAGCGGCGCCATCCCGGTCTGCTCGAAGCAGTAAAGGGGCACCTGCTCGCCCCGACGCTCGAACCAGCGTGCCAGCCACCCCTCGGGGAAGTAGTACCCCCGCCCCTCGGTGGAGGCGTCCACCCGGAACAGGCCGGGCACCGGCCGCTCACACTCCAGCGCCTCCAGCCGCGTGAAGCTGAGGTTCGCCAGCGTCACCGTCTTCCCCAGCGCGCGCAGCCGGAAGTACAGCGGCAGCCCGCTGAACACGTCGAAGCCACCCCCACCGCCCGCGATGAGCACGTGACGGGCCGACGCGAGCCGCTCCAACAGGGGCGAAGTGAACAAGTCCACGGGGCGAAGTCCTTTCCCGAAGCACCGCCAATACCGTGCTTACGGCGCCATCCCGGCCGCTCCGGTATATAGCGCCGCCATGTCCACCCTCATCCTCAGCGCGAAAGAGCTGCGCGGCCTCTACACCGTCGAGCTCGGCCTGGACGCCGTCGAGCGGGCCTTCCGGGCCCACGGTCGTGGCGAGTCGCTCATGCCTCCCAAGGTGTACCTCTCCCTGCCGCAGTACGACGGCGACTTCCGCGCCATGCCGGCGTTCCTCGACGGCGCCGCGGGCGTGAAGTGGGTCAACGCCCATCCCCAGAACCCCAAGAAGCACGGCCTGCCCACCGTGCGCGCCCTCTACATCCTCAGCGACCCGGACACCGCGTCCCCGCTCGCCATCCTCGACGGCACGCTGCTCACCGCCTGGCGCACCGGCGCCGCTGGCGGCGTCGCATCCAAGTTCCTCGCGAAGCCCAAGCCCCACACCCTCGGCCTCGTCGGCTGTGGCGTGCAGGCCCGCGTCCTCATCGACGCGCACCGCGCCATCTTCGGCGAGCTGGAGCTGCTCCTGGCCGACGTCTCGGAGGTCTCCGCCAAGGCCCTCCAGGCCGAGAAGGGTGGCCGCGTGGTCAGCCTCCAGGAAGCCTCCGGCGCGGACATCGTCTGCACCTCCACGCCCTCGCGCACCCCCGTGGTGAAGCGCGAGTGGCTCAAGCCCGGCGCGCACATCAACGCCATGGGCGCGGATGCCCCCGGCAAGCAGGAGCTGGACCCACGCATCCTCACCGAGGGCCGCGTCTTCATCGACGACACCGACCAGGCCCTCCACTCCGGCGAGGTCAACGTCCCCCTGCATGACGGCCTGCTGCGCGCCGAGCAGATCGCCGGCACCCTCGGAGAGGTCGTCGCCGGCAAGAAGCCCGGCCGCGCCGGAGACGAAGTCACCATCTTCGACTCCACCGGCCTCGCGCTCCAGGACGTCGCCCTCGCCCGCGCCCTCTACGACGTCGCGCGGACCCGAGGCGTCGGCCAGACGCTCGACATCGTCGGCGGCTGAGCCTCGACCGACTCACGGCCCCCTGCGCGCGAGCCTCTGCATCCAGGCTCGCGTCCGCGGGCTCGCGGGGCGGCTGGGATGACGCCCGGCTCGGGCTGAACACCCGCCCCACCGTCGGCGCCACCCTCGCCTTCGGCCTGGGACAACCCCACCAGACGCCCGAGTCACCCGCCTCCCACGCTCCCGGGTCTTTCACGACCACAGGCGATGCACGGCCCTCTCATAGAGGGTGGGTGTCACTCAAAACCCCGTTATCACTGGGACTGTCCGATTTTCGGCTACTGGACAGTTTCAGCAACCTTGCAGTATTTCACGAATACGCGCTGCCTGTGGGGGGGGCCACTTACTCTTTGGACACACCCGTTCGGACAGGAACCCTGGAGGGATTCCGGCTCCGGAACGGCACGGCCACGTCCCAGAGCCCCGAAAGGTGTCGCGCACGGCGCCAATGGCTGGCGCCAGCCATCCACCTCTTCGGAGCACCATGTCTTCCCTTGCTACCTCGTCGCGGCGTCCCGCGCGGCGGCCGGCCCTGTTGGGCCTGCTGACGCTCGTCGTCGCCTTCTTGTCCGCGCCCGCGTCGGCGCAGACGCAGACCAACACCCAGTCCACCCAGCGCGCCATCAACTTCCTGAGCGCGGACGTGTCCAACTGGGTCACCGCCAACGGCTGCGCGGCCTGTCACCGCGTGGGCGCCACGACGTTCGGCATCGCCGCGGCGCGCGCCAACGGCTACGACATGAACGTCGTCGCCTCCAACGGCCGGACGAACCAGTTCAACCTGGAGTTCCTCGGCCAGCGCATCAAGAACGAGCAGCTCGCCAACGGCTCGTGGATTCACGAGGGCGCCTCGTTCCGCAACGAGAAGACGTCCTACGCCACGTTCGGCCTGGCCGGGTATGACCAGAACGTCTCCACGCAGTACAGCGCGACGCTGGTGGCCGCGGCCAACTGGGCGCTCGCCACGCAGGAGGCCAGTGGCCGGTGGGCGTCCGACCACGCCAGCTTCCCGGTGGACCACGGCAGCCTGCCCACCACCGCGCGCATCATGACGGGCATCGCCCAGGCGAAGCAGCGCGTGGACCCGGCCAGGGCCGCCGCATACCAGGCCGCGCTGGACCGCTCCGCCGCGTACATCCGGGCCAACCTGGACAACGGCGACACGTCCGCCACAGGCAACGGCATGCCGTACACCTTCCAGGTCGCCTGGGCCGTGGTGGGCCTGAAGGCCGCGGGCCCCGGCCCGGCCAACGCGAATGTCACCGCCATCAACACCCTGGCCAACCGGCTGCTCACCCGCGTCTCGCCCGGCAACCCGGGCTGGGGAGACTTGCCCAACGCCGCCGCCAACGACGTGGCCACCGGCAGCGCCATCTACGCGCTGTGCCTCGCCGGCCGCGAGCCCGCCACGGACCCGCGCGTGCGCAGCAGCATCGAGTGGCTGAAGACGCGCCAGTCCGCCGACGGAAGCTGGCGCACCGGCTCCGCGACGTTCGACATCCCCACCACCTTCGCGTCGCTGGGCCTGTCCTGCTACGGCGACTTCAGCGTGCACGTCACCGTGGTGGGCGCGGCCCGCAAGGAGCTGGTCATCGGCTCGCAGCAGGCACAGCAGGTCACCTTCACGTTCAACGTGAAGAACCACGGCTACCAGGCGGACACCTATACGCTGAGCACCACGGGCGGCCTGCCCGGCTGGACGTCGTTCCCCACGCCCGTCAGCCTGTTCCTGGCCGCGGGTGACGAGAGCACCGTCACCGTGACTGTCACCGCGCCCGCGGGCCTGATTCCCGCGCTCACGTCTGAGTTCACGCTGGTCGCCGCCTCGGGTGGCGCGCCGGGCGTGTCCGGCTCGGCCCGCGTCAACGCGTACACCCCGCCGCTGCCTCCCGTCACCGGCCTGCCCACCGTCACCACCATCCAGGCGCCCGCCGTCAACGCGCACATCACCATTGGCACGGGCAACGTGCTGTCCGCGCGCGTGCGGGACTCGAACAACCTGCCCGTCGTCGGTCCCAACCGCGGCGTCGTCACCTTCTACGTCGCGGGCGTGCCCGTGGGCGGAGACGCGGACGTGGATGGCGATGGACTCTTCACCTTCAACTGGGTGCCGCCCACCGACACGTGGACGGTGACGGGCTCGCAGGACTTCCGCGCGGTGTACTCGGGCGTGGAGCTGGCGCCGCCCCTGGCCAACCTGCTGGGCAGCACCGACGCGCGCACCGTCATCATCGACGCGTTCCCGCATGACACGCCGTCGGTCACCATCGGCAACCCGCCGGCCTTCACGCAGGAGACGACGCTGGACATCTGGGGCTATGCCACGCCGCGCGCGCCCGGCGCCGTCATCACCTACGCCGCCTTCATCATCAACGGCGCGACGACCATCCCCCTCACGCCCGGCAACGGTGGCCTCATCTACACCACCATCACCCTGACCGAAGGCCCCAACATCATCCAGCTCACCGCGCGCGACAGCTTCGGTGGCGTCACCACCAAGCAGGTCAACCTCACGGTGGACCGCGTGCCGCCCGTCCTCACCATCCTGGCGCCCACCAACGGCGCGGCGCTCAGCGGACTGAACGTCACGGTGACGTCGTCGGTTCAGGACCAGACGCCGGTGCGCGTGGAGACACAGTGGGTGGCCACGTCGCTCCTGGAGTTCGGCAACGGCACGGTGGAGCACACGGTGCCGATGAACTACGGCGACCAGGTCATCCTCGTGCGCGCCACGGACAGCGCCTTCAACGTGACGGAGAAGCTGGTGTTCATCTGGGTGGACCCGGGCTCGCCCGTGGTGAGCACCAACCCGGCGGACAACCAGCTCTACGGCCCGCTGGCGAACAACGCCCTGACGTACACCGTCAACGTCCAGTCGCTCTCCGCGACGACGGTGCGCATCAACGGCGGCGCGCCCATCGCGGTGGGACGCGGCGGCGGCGCGGTGCAGACGACGCTCACCCTCAGCCCGGGCGTCAACAACCTCTCCATCGTCACCCTGAGCGAGACGGGCGTCTCCTCCACCCTCACGCGTCGGGTGAACTACGACGTGCAGGCCCCCACCGCCACGCTGCTCGCGCCCACCACGGGCAGCACCGTCAGCGGCACCATCACCCTGCGCGCTCGCGTCACCGACAACTTCGGCCCGGTGTCCAACATCGGCTTCAGCCGCGACATGTCCGGCATCCGCCAGGGCACGCTCCAGCCCGACGGCAACTGGACGGCGCTGCTCGACACCACGGAGCTGCTCGACGGCGCGCACACCATCGACGTGTGGATGAGCGACGGCGTGGGTAACTCCACCGTCCAGCGCTTCAACTTCTTCGTCGACAACTGATGCACCTCCCCGCGCTCGGGGTGGCCTCGAAGCACGGAGGCCCTCCCGGGCGACGGGGTCGCTTCACCCCTCAGGCCCACAGGTCGGCCAGCGCCGTGTGGCCCTTCTGACGGGCCCGCGTCCCGTTGGAAGCGCGCATGCACTCC
The DNA here is from genome assembly GCF_013336645.1 of Myxococcus sp. CA039A. NCBI lineage: Bacteria > Pseudomonadati > Myxococcota > Myxococcia > Myxococcales > Myxococcaceae > Myxococcus > Myxococcus sp. CA039A. Next base: position 21,943 of record NZ_JABUMQ010000185.1, read on the forward strand.
TCGCGCTCCCGGAAACCCGAGGACATTCGCCCGGGTGCGCGTGCTCCGCATCCAGGTTCGCGAGAACCCGAGAACCTCTGGGGACAAGAGGACAGGCGGCCCGCCTCGAGTGATGGGCAGACGAGTCCACGGGCGCGGAGCCTGGACGCCAGGGTGCCTAGGTTGGACACGCGTGGGCCCTCCGCGCGACACCCCGCCAGACCCCGAGGTTGGACCTCCCGGCGTGAACGTCACGCGCAAGTTCCACCACTCCGTCGCGGACTACCTGCGCGACCTCACCCGGGTGGAGAAGCGCTTCTGGGTGCTGGTGGTGGCGGTGGGTCTCATCGCGGGGCTGGGCGC
>NZ_JABUMQ010000186.1:0-22077 GCF_013336645.1 Myxococcus sp. CA039A
GCCCAGGTCCGCCCACAGCCTCAAACGAGGCGCTGGAGCGGATCAGTTGGCGAAACTAGGCACCCACCCATGGGCGGGCAACCACCCACGAAGGACAATCCCGGTGTCAGGGGGCCCCGCCCCGTTCACTTTCAAATCTTCGGGATTCGCAGCGTCTTGCTGATCATCGCGCTGCCGCTGGCCGCGTACAGCAGCACCAGCGGATGCAACACCACCGGCCCCACGTCCCACGCGCCCCCCAGCAGCGTGTCGCCAATACGGCCCATCCACGTGGCCGCCGCCAGCACCATCACCAGCGCGAGGCTGGTGGGAATGGGTGTGCCCTCGAAGTACTTCACCTTCCCCGTCGCGTCCGCCAGCTCCGCCGACGTGACGTTGAAGCGCGCCAGCCGGCTGATGCCACACGCCACGAAGTACAGGAGCACCGCCACGTCCAGCGCCCCCCGCATCCCCACCGCGAAGGCCAGCGCGGCGGGCGCCATGCCGAAGGAGATGACGTCCGCCAGGGAGTCCAGGTCCGCCCCCAGCGGCGACTTCTTGTAGCGCCACCGGGCGATGCGCCCGTCCAGGACGTCCATCACCAGCGCCACCGGCATCAACGCGAAGGCCACCCACAGGAAGCCCACGCGCCACGTGGCCAGGTACTGCATCGCGGCGAGGATGGTCCCCGCGCCCGCGAAGCCGTTGCCGAGCGTCACGAAGTCGGCGAGCACGAAGGTGCGAATCATCGAGAAGTGGCGGCGTGGGCGGCGGGCACGCGGCTGCTCGGTCGTCATATCCGCGTTCTCCTAGCACAGTGAATCCTCACTGCCCGTCCCTCACTGCTGCGTTTCTTGCCGCAGTGCGTCTGACTCCAGGCTCCCAGGAAAAGTCAAACCTCAGAAAACTTTTGACGTGTGGATCAGCCCCTTCCTACGCTCGCGCCCATCCATGCCTCCAAACCAATCCGTGTCCTCTTCGCGGGGGGCGACCTGGAAGTCCGGGCGCTCCCGCTGGCACCTCCCCCTTCTCGCCGGCCTGAGTCTCGCCTTCGCCACCGCATGTGGTGAGGATGATGACGGAGGCCCGGTGACGCCACCCGTGGAAGGCCCTCCGAAGTACGAGGCCACCATCCGGCGCACGGCGCACGGAATCCCTCACATCATCGCCAATGACATGGGCAGCCTGTCCTACGGACAGGGCTACGCGTTCGCCAAGGACCATGTCTGCATCCTGTCGGACCAGATCCTCAAGGTCCGCGGTGAGCGCGCGCGCTACCTGGGGGCGGGCCCCGGCAACACCTACGCGGGCAGCGACTTCGGCTACCGCGTCCTCCAGCTCCAGGAGAAGGCCCAGGCGGCCTTCCCCACCCTGCCGGCGGACATCCAGGAGATGTTCAACGGCTACGCGGCGGGCTTCAACAAGTACCTGTCGGAGACGCCGGCGGCGGAGCTCCCCGCGCCCTGCACCAACGCCCCCTGGGTCAAGCCCATCCAGGGCGTGGACCTCCTGGCCTATGACATCAGCGTGGGCCTCGCGGGCAGCGCCTACCAGCTCATCCTCGCCATCGCCGCGGCCTCGCCCCCCATCCCGGGCGCGGGCTCCGAGGGCCGTCCGGTGCCGGGCAGCTTCAAGGTGGAGCGTCCGGACTTCAGCCAGGTCGGCAGCAACGGCTGGGCCATTGGCGCGGACCGCTCCGCGTCCGGCCACGGCATGGTGGTGGCCAACCCGCACTTCCCCTGGGAAGGCGAGCTGAAGCTCTGGGAGAGCCAGCTCACCGTGCCCGGCCAGCTCAACGTGTACGGCGTGGGCCTGCTGGGCGTGCCCGCGGTGCTCATCGGCTTCAACGACAACGTGGCCTGGACGCACACGTTCTCCTCGGGCCAGCGCATGACGCTCTACGGGCTCCAGCTCGTGCCGGGCAAGCCCACCCGCTACAAGTACGGCACCGAGGAGCGGGACATGACCGCCCGCGACATCACCATCCTGGTGCGGCTGCCGGAGGGCTCGCTGACCAACATCACCCAGCGCTTCTACAGCAGCCACTACGGCCCGGTCATCGTCATCCCCGGCACCGCCCCGTGGACCACGCAGTCGGTGCTCAGCTTCCGCGACACCAACCTGGACAACACCCAGCTCGTCACCCAGTTCGTCGGAATGAACCGGGCCAAGAGCCTGGAGGAGTTCCAGAACGTCTACGCCAACGTCCAGGGCATCCCCTGGGTCAACACCATGGCGGCGGACCGGGCCGGCAACGTCTGGTACACGGACGCGACGCCCACCCCCAACCTCACGGCCACGGCCATCGGCACGTGGCGCGCGGCCTCCAGCGGCCTGGACCCGGCGACCACCGCCATCTGGCAGAGCATGGGCCTGGTGCTCCTCGACGGCAGCAACCCGGAGAACGAGTGGCGTGACGCCGCGGGCGCCCGCGGGCCGGGCCTCGTGCCCTTCAGCGGGGTTCCGAAGCTGGCCCGCCGCGACTTCGTCTTCAACGCGAACGACAGCTACTGGCTGGCCAACCCGAGCCAGCCCCTCACGGGCTTCTCGCCCCTGCACGGCCTGGAAGGCGTGGGCCAGACGCCGCGCACGCGCATGAACGCCGTCCTGCTCACGGAGGAGAACGGCGCGTCCGGCTCCGACTACAAGTTCACCGTGGCGGAGCTGGAGAACGCCATCCTCGGCAACCGCGGCATGACGGCGGAGCTGCTGAGGGATCAGCTCGTCGCGCGCTGCACGGGCAAGACGACGGTGCAGTACAACACCACGCTCGTGGACATCCGCCAGGGCTGCGCGGCGTTGGCCGCGTGGGACCTGCGCTACGACGTGGGCAGCAGGGGCGCGGCCCTGTGGCGCGAGTTCAGCGGCCACTTCAGCATGGGCGCCCTGTCCAACGGCGGCACGGGCACGCTGTTCGCCAACCCGTTCAACGTGGCCCAGCCCATCGCCACGCCGAACACGCTGGCCGCCGAGCCGGCGGCGGGCACCGACCCGACGATGCTCGCCCTGGCCGCGGCGGTGTACCGCCTCCAGGTCGCCGGCATCCCCGTGGACGCGCCGCTGGGTGACTCGCAGTACACCACCCGCGTGGACGGCAAGAAGATCCCCATCCACGGCGGCGGCTCCTACGACGGCACGGCGAACGTCGTCTCGTGGGGCACGCTCAAGTCCACCACGCCCGACTCCGACTTCAGCGCGGTGCGCGGCGCGCAGCTGCTCAACTCCCGCACCAACCTCACGAACACCGGCTACGTCATCAACAACGGCAGCAGCTTCATCATGGCCATGGAGTTCACCGACACGGGCGTGAATGGCCGCGCGGTGCTGACCTACAGCGAGTCCAGCGACAAGAACTCGCCGTACTTCTCCGACCAGACGGAGCTGTTCTCCAACAAGCAGTGGCGGCCCATCGTCTTCACCGAGGAGGCCATCGCCGCCACCAAGGTGGAGGAGAAGAAGATCTCCGGCAACTGACGTCCTCCGGGGCTCCCCCTCTCACGAAGGGGAGCCCCGAGCAGTCCCAAGCCCCTGCTCCGGCGGGGGCTTTTTGCTTTCGCGCGGACACTTGGGGCCCCGGAAGGGAAGTCCTCTGTCCGCCCGGCGATGCCCGCCCTGTCGGGAGGCTACCGCCCCGGCGATGCGAACCCAGGATGCCCTGGCAGACCGCCCGGCACCGCATGGCGTCACGCGGTGAAACGGCCCCGGGGGCAACGGTTCTGCGAAGGAGCGGCGGTTCGCCATGACGACACCCGTCTACAAGACAGCCATCATCGACAGGGTCTTCTTCCTGCGCTGGGAGGCTCCCCCCAACCGGGAGGACATCCAAGCGGTGTTCCAGCAGATGCGCGAAACGCATGAGCGGCTCAAGCCGCCCCTCGTGCTGGTGGCGAGCCTGTCGTCCAGGTCCGCGGTGCCCAACAGCGAGCAGCGCAACAACCTCTCCGCCTTCCAGTCCGACGCGCGACCGCTCTTCACCCAGATTCACGCCATCGTCGAGGGCAACGACCTCCAGTACAACCTCCAGCGCGTCATCATCGCCGGCATCAACATCGTCACGCGCACCCACGACGAGACGCTCCAGCGCGTCCACCAGCGCGCCGAGCAGGTGGCCCCGCTGCTCTCCGACAGCCTGGGCGTGGACGGCTCGAAGGTCATCGAGGAGGCCCGCAAGCGCGGCGTGGTGTGAGACGGGCGAGGGCGCGTCGGCCCGCAATCCTCACGACATGGGCTGACGCGCCGGCAGCTTCGTGGGCCTGACGGCGGCCCGCACGTAGTGGTGGTCGAACAGGTCCACGTAGAGGTACTCCGGCCAGGACACCATCGCGCGCGCGCCGAGCATCACCCCGCGCATCAGCTCGCTCACCATCATCCCCGCGGCCGTCGTCGCTCCGACGACGCAGGTGGGGGCGTGGCCTCGACCCTCGAAGCACGCGTCCATCGCGTCCTGTGACAGGTAGCTCCCCAGGTGGGGAATGATGGCCGGCAGGTCCACGCGGCCATCCGGGAGGATGTAGAGCTGCTCGTACAGCGGCGCATCCGGTTGGAAGACATGCAACGCGGCGCCAAACCCCAGCATCAGCCCCGTCATCGCCGGCACGCCGCGCTCACGACAGGCGCGGTGCAGCGCCTGCTTCGCCCCCGCGCCCGCGATGTCGATGACCTCCACCACGTAGTCCACTGGCGGCAGGCCCTCGCCCCCCGACAGCACGTCCTCCACGTTGGCCTCGGTGATGCCCGCCCCCACACGCCGCAGCCGCAGCTCCGGGTGGATGTCCAGGCACATGCGCCCCACCACCTCCACCTTGGACTGGCCGAGCGTGCTCTCGAAGCAGCCCGCCTGGCGGTTCATGTTGTGCCGCTCGTAGGTGTCGAAGTCCGCCAACGTCAGGCACCCCAGCCCCAGCCGCGCCAGGTCCACCGCGCACTGGCCTCCGGCGCCTCCCACTCCCGCGACCAGGACGTGCGTGCGGGCCAGCCGCTCCATCACCTCCGGACCGATGACGCCCAGGTTGCGCTCGAAACGGGGCTCCACCATGACGCCTCCACTTTCTCCCCACGAGGCGCCGAGGTGCTCGTCGCGCGCGCCGTCCTCCGCCCCGCCGGGAGATGTGGATGTGGTCCTCGATTTTCGGACCCGGGAGGGTGGCGCACACCCAGGTGTTCAGCACTCCCCCTCCCCGAAGGACGTTGTCCGCCGCAGGGCACTCCAGACGTCTTCCATCACGTGATTCGGTCCGGCAAGCCCGCACCGCCGCGTGCTCCTCGGAAGCCACACCCGTGATGCCCCTGCTTCAGTCGTGAAGCGGGTCACCGGAACCACACCCACCAGGGCATGTCAGACGGTTGCTTCACAGTGGACAGCAAGCGTGAAGTCCAGAGATAGAAGGCACTCCAAGGCTTTCGCGTGTTCATTGCCTGGCTTGAATTGTGCTCTGCGGGTGACACGGCACGGGGGAGCTTCGACCCGTCAACACGCAGCGTCCCCCGAACCCTTCTTCTTCGACTCGAGGTTTCTATGCGTTCGTGGTTCAGCCTTTCTGTTTGTCTGACATTCCTGTCGCTGGGTTGTGGAATTTCCGAGACGCCCTCAACCCCAGAAGACTTACGCGACAGCGCGACGGAGGCGCTGGTCTCCGGGGTCTCCTCGCTGGAAGGTGTCGCCAGCAGCGCCTCCACCCGGTGGGCTTCGCGCGAGCCGGTGTTCGGCGACGTCGCGCACTACCGGTTCGAGCTCCAGGTGGGTCCCGGAGCGCATGACACCGTCACCGTGCACCGCGTGGTGAAGGAGCGCGCGCCGTGGGTGCCCGCCAGGGCGAACCGGGCGGTGTTCCTGGTGCATGGCGATGCGTGGGGTTTCGACGCGGCCTTCCTCTCCAGCGTGGGGTCCGCGCATGTGCCGGCGAACCACTCCATCGCGGCCTATCTGGCCCAGGAGAACGTGGACGTGTGGGGCATCGACATGCGCTGGGTCGGGGTGCCCGCGGGGACGCAGGACTTCGGCTTCATGGCGGGGTGGAACCTGGGCACGCACGCGAAGGACGTGGGCACGGGCCTGCTGCTGGCGCGGACGCTGCGGCTCGCGGGCGGCAACGTGGGTTCGATGCACCTGCTCGCGTGGAGCCGGGGCGCGATGGTCGCCTTCGCCTATCTCAACTCGGAGGCGCGGCTGCCCCGGCTGCTGCGACAGGTGGACGGCTTCATCCCCGTGGACATGGCGGTGCGCCACGCGCCCCAGTTCGCGCAGCAGCAGGCCTGGGCGTGTGAGCGTCACACGGCGCTGAAGGCCCGGCGCGACGCGGGCGTCACGGAGGGTGGCCTCCTGGGCCCCGCGCCCGGCATCACCCTCCAGTACATCGGCCTGTTGGCGGCCACGGCCCCGGACGCGCCCTCCCCGCTGCTGCCGGATGACGTCTTCGGCCCTGGCACCGGCCGGCCCACCAACCGCCGTGCCGCCATCGTCTCCGCGGCGGCCACGGGCGCGCTGCTGGCGCCGCTGCCGGCCCTCACCCCGGGCTACCACCTGATGGCGGGCATCCCCGACGCGACGGGCCTGCCGGGCAGCATGACGTACACCTCCGAGCCGTACCTCTACGAGTACGCCCAGCGCGCGGCGCCCTACCAGAGCCTCAACGAAGTCGTGGAGTCGGACGCGTGGACGTGTGGCCTGGACGTGCCCTACGACGACCACCTCCAGCGCGTGACGGTGCCGGTGCTCTACGTGGGCGCGGGCGGCGGCGTGGGTGAGTACGGTGTTCACTCCACGACGCTGCTCGGCAGCCAGGACGTCTCGTCACTCGTCGTTCGCGACCTGCCGACGGCCGCGCGCGCGCTCGACTTCGGGCACGCGGACCTGTTCCTCGCGGACACCGCTCCGCAGCGCGTGTGGCAGCCCATCCTCCAGTGGGTGCGCGCCCACTAACCCGCTTCAGCATAGTCCGTTAAGGCAGCCCCCTCGGAGAGGTCATTCGCCCCACTCCGAGCGCGGTTAACTGACATACCTGAAGCGGGTTAGCGACAGCAGGACTCAGTCCGACTTCCAGAGACCGTGGCGCCGGGCCCTGCGGCCCAGCGTCACGGGGTCCATGCCCAGCGCCACGGCCGCGCGACGAAGCACCCCGCCGTGGCGCTCCAGGGCCTCGCGGATGAGCTCGCGCTCCACCCGCTCCAGCCGCGCGCGCAGCGAGCCATCTCCCGTCAGCTCGTTGCGCGCCGGGGACACCGTCACAAGCGAGGGCGGCAGCAGCCGGCGCGACACCACCTCCCCCGGACGCGACAGCAGCACGGCGCGCTCCAGCACGTTGCGCAGCTCGCGCACGTTGCCCGGCCACGGGTAGGAGCGCAGCATGTCCTCCACGTCCTGGGACATGCCGCTGGCCGAGCGGCGCAGGACCCGGTTGAACACGTGCAGGAAGTAGCGCGCCAGCTCCGGCACGTCCTCGGGCCGCTCGCGCAGCGGGGGGATGTCGATGGTGAAGCTGTTGAGGCGATAGAAGAGGTCCGAGCGGAAGCGTCCGGCGCGAACCTCCTCTCCCAGGTCCTTGTTGCTCGCGGCCAGGACGCGCACGTCCACGTGCCGCACCTGGGTGCCACCCACCGGACGGACGTCGCCCGTCTCCAGCACGCGCAGGAGCTTCGCCTGGAGGTTGGGCGTCGTGTTCTCGATTTCGTCCAGGAAGATGGTGCCGCCGTTGGCCAGGACGAACAGCCCCGGATGGTCCGCCACCGCGTTGGTGAAGGCGCCCTTCACGTGGCCGAACAGCTCGCTCTCCAGCAGCGTCTCCGTGAGCGCGCCGCAGTCCTGCACCACCAGCGGCAGCTCTCCCCGGCCACTGAGGCGGTGGACGATGCGCGCCAGCACCTCCTTGCCCGTGCCCGTCTCGCCCTGGAGCAGCACCGCCACGCGGTGGGGCGCCACCTGGCGCACCATCTCCATCACCCGCTGCATGGCCGCGCTGCGCAGGCCCACTTCCTCCTCGCCCCGCCCGCCCGGCTCCGCTGGCCGCGCCTGGGACAGCGCCCGCTCGCGCAGCAGGTTGCGCTCCAACTCCAGCGTCATGCGCCACTGCTCGGTGCGCACGCCGCGCTCGCGTCCGGCCTGGAGCACCGCCTGCCTCACGGCCTCGCGCGAAGGTGACTCCCCAAGCGCCCGGAAGACGAGGCCCGCGTTGAACAGCGCCACCAGTCGCTCCGGCGCGGCGGGCGCGCAGTAGATGATGCGCGAGGCCAGGTCCGAAGGAGGCACGGCGCCCGACAGCTCCACGTCCGTGCTCGCCGTGGCCAGGCCCTCCACCAGCGTCAAGGCCCGCGCCTCCTCCTGGCCACAGACGAGCAGCGCCGCCGCGTCACCGCGCGCCAGCAGCGCATGCGCCTCCTCCGCGCTGGCGGCGAAGTGCGGCACGGCCTGCCCCTCCAGCGCCGCGCGGATATCCCGCGCCTCCTCTTCGCTCGCGAACACCACCACCACCTGGAGCCGCGCCGTCGTCAGGTAGCGCGCCAGCTTCACCCCGTCGGAGCCCTCGAAGGAGTGGAAGAAGACGCCGAGCGCCGTCACCGCGCCACCCGACTCGTGCCGCCAGCGCACGTCGCCTCTCGCGCGGATGTGCTCGTTCGAGTCCGGCAGGGAGAATGACAGCTCCACGGACTCGCCCTCGCGCGGCCCCTCCTGGGGCCCTCGCGGCGTGGCGATGAGGCCGATGCCCGTCTCGCTGATGTTGACGGCCCAGCACCCCGGAAGGGCGGGCTGCGTCACCACCTTCACGTACAACGGCTTGCGTTCGCTTCGAGGGGCGTAGGCGGACACAGGCCGCGTCATGACCCTCGCAGTCTACTGCACCAATGAAGCCTTGCTGGGAAATTGCGGCGCCAGAAGATCCTTCACCGTCCACTCCCCTTGGCCCTGGCGAAATCCGTCTACGGGCAAACCAGCGGGTTTGAGTCGACTCAGGGCCCTGGGACGTGGAGCAACAGGCCCATGAGGACATCATCGACGTAGGAGCCGTCATCGAGGCGGAGGAAGGCGCGACGGGTGCCCTCGAGGACGAAGCCCTGGGAGAGATAGAGCGCGAGGGCCCTCGGGTTGTCGGCCCGAGCGCAGAGTTCCACTCGGGTGACGGCGCCACCGTCCGGGTCGCGGTGGGCGCGGACCCAGGTGAGCAGGTGGTCCATCAAGGCCCGGCCCACACCCAGCCCTTGGGCCGAAGGATGCACGCCGATGCCCAGCACGCCCACGTGACGCAGCATCCGATAGGAGAGGCGCAGGATGGAGGCTTCCCCCAGCAGCGCTCCGTGCGAGTCCGTCACGACCAGGGGGAACGCGGTGCCATCCTGCCGGTGCAGCCCCGCGCCATCGCGTTGGGCCGTGAAGGTGGCCGCGTCCACGGGCAGCTCCTCCGGGTGCTTCACGATGCCTTGGCGGGCCTGGACAATCGCGCGCTCCAGCTCGAACAGCGCCGGCCCATCCTCTCGCGTCGCCTCCCGGACGAGGCCGGGGCGACCGTCACGTAGCATCAACTGGACCGGCTGGAATCGCATGAGAAGGTCCTTCGCGAACGACGAGTGGGCGCCCGTGACGCAGGGCCTGACGGTACCTGACTCGCCCGCACGCTCGGGGCATGATGTGGCCACTTCGATGAGGGGGACGATGCCTTTGACGATGACCGCGAATGCTCGGAGCGCTCGGAGCGAGGAGCATGAGCTCGCGCTGCTGTTGAGCGGACGCTGTCGCAGGTGTGCCGAGCGGATTCCTGGAGGGACGGCGCTGCGCGGTCGCCCCTGTCCCCGGTGCGACGAACAGACGCTGCCCAGCGCCACGGACCGAGAGGTCCTCCACCGACTCGCCTCCGAGCGAGCCACGGTGCGGCTGGGCATCGCCGTCGCGGTGGTGGCGCTCGCCGCGCTGGTCGCCAGTTGGGTGCCCCTGCTCACGTCCCTGCTGCTGGTCGCCGCGCTGGTGTGGCTGCGCGTGACGCTGGTGACTCCCGCGCTCCAGTTGCTCACGCCCCAGCGTCGGCTGGTCTCCCGGTGGACGCTGCGCCTCGCGGCCGGCTGCTTCGTGGCGCTGTCCATCCTCGTGCTCGAACTCCTCACGCTGATTCCCGGCTTCGGCGCGCTGGTCAAGGTCGCGCTGAGCGCTGGCGAAGTCGCGCTCGCCGGCCTCTTCGCGCGCCGCTACCTCGCATGGCAGACCGAGCGCGAGGCGCGCGGTGTCGCCGTCGCCTTCTGGGAGATGGGCCTGCTGGTGGGCTGGATGTTGATGCTGCTGGCCTTCACCGCCGCGTCGGTGCTGCTGGTGTTGTACGTGCTCCAGTCACTGGGGCTCGTGCAGGGCTTCCTTGCCGCGCCGATGGGAGGGAGCTGAGCCATGCTCTCCTTCGCCCTCGCCTCCCAGGTCATCGGCCTGAGTGGAGCCTCGGGAACGCGCGCGGGAGGCAGCCTGCTGCTGCTCGCGCTCGCCGCGCACTACCAATACCTGTCGCTGCCGCCGGAGCTCGGGTGGCTCGCGACGCCGCAAGCGCTCGGGGCCTTCGTCGCGCTGCTCGCGTTCGAGATGTACACGCAGCGCGACAGTGACTTGCGCATGGTGCTGGGCCTGGCGCAGTTCGCGTTGAGCGCGGGCAGCGGCGCCACGGTGGCGCTCGCATCCATGGGCGTGGGGACGGAGCAGCTTCCGCCCTGGGCCGTGGGCGCGGTGGGCGCCTTCGTCGCCGTCGCGACGCTGTCGGTGCGCCAGTGGGTGCATACGCGCGTGGACCAGCTCGAGACGGAGGTGCTGCATCCTCGGCGGTGGCTCCTGCGCACCGAGGACGTCTTCGGCCTGGGGCTGGCGGCGGTGGCCATCCTCTGGGCGCCGCTGTCGCTGGCGCTCGTGCTCCTGTTCACCCTGGCCTGCGGCGCGGCGGGACTGGTCGCCTATCGACTGGAAGCGCGCTCGCGCCGCGCGTGTCCCACCGGGTGTGGGGCGAAGATTCGCGAGGAGGCCTCGCGCTGCCCCAGGTGCCGCGCGGACGTGCCCGTGGCCAAGGCCGTGGACCTGCGGCTCGGGGGGCGGATGCGGGACGCGCTTCGCGGGGCGCTCGGGTCCGGGAACTCCAGCGCTCCGCGCATGGAACCAGGCATCCAGCGCGACGGCGGCAAGGCCCCTTCCCGGCTGGGATGATGGGCGGTCCCCGCCGTTCCTGGCATGCTGCGGACGGCTCCCATGTCTTCGACCGCGGACGCGTCTTCTCCTGGCCCGGTGCTCCGGGTCGCACAGCAGGTTCCCCGCACCGAGGCGGAGGGCCCGGGGCGCCGCTTCGCACTCTGGCTCCAGGGGTGTCCGCTGCGCTGCCCCGGGTGCTGCAACCCGGAGATGTTCGCGATGGAGCGTGGCACCGTCGTGACGGTGGAGTCGCTCGCGGCCCGGGTGCTCGCGACGCCCGGCATCGAGGGCTTCTCGCTGCTCGGGGGCGAGCCCTTCGCGCAGCCCGGCCCCGCCGCGGACCTCTGTGAGCGGCTGCGCGCGGGCGGCCTTAGCACCATGGTCTTCAGCGGCTACACGCTCGCGGAGCTGAAGGCCCAGACGAACCCGGACGTCGAGCGGTTGCTCGCCAGCCTGGACCTGCTGGTGGATGGGCGCTACGAGAAGGACCAGCCGGAGACGCGCCGGCGGTGGATTGGCTCCAGCAACCAGGTCATGCACTTCCTCACCCCGCGCTACTCGCCGGAAGACCCGACGTTCACCGCGCCCAACACGGCGGAGCTGCACCTCGTCGAAGGCCGGCTCATCATCAACGGCTGGCCAGACCTCGCGGACCGCCTCCGTCCATGACCCGGGTCTCGCCTTCCGAGCACTCGCTGCTCACGCTCGCGCGCGCCATCATGGGCCTGGGGCAGTACGCGCCCGTCGAGGACCTGCTTCGTGCGCGCCACACCACGCCCGCGCGACTGAGTCCCGGCGCCCTGCGCTCGCTGCGTGACACGTTGGCCAAGGGCACCGTCCTCGCGCTGGCCCGCTGCGGTGGGGCACGCCAGCGACGTCACCTGTCCTCCGAGTCAGGCCCCTCGCGCCTGTGGGAACGACACGGTCCTCCCGCGCTGCGCTTCTCCGTCCTCTGCTTCCACACCCTGCGCTGGCTCGTGGAACAGCCGCTCGCGATTTTCGGCCACAGGCCCCTGGATGTGGACGCGCCTCCGACGCTCGCCGACGAGCTGTTCCTCTACCTGTGCTGTCGACTGGTGGCGGGCACCCCCTGCGCTCTGTCGATCGCCCTGCAACCCCAGTTCCAGCGCTCCATCCTCTGTCGGCTCGGGTTTCCGGACCTGTTCGGCGCCTCGCTCGGACGCGTGGACGCGGAAGGCTTCGCGCCGCTGCTCGCGGAGGGAGGCTGGCTGCTGGAGGCGCTCCAGGACGAGCTCGCCCTTCGCTGGCGCCGACTGGAAGAGAGCAAAGCGCGGCTCATCGAGCCCAAGCAATTGGTCGACCTGGGCACCGCGCAGGAGCAGGTGCTGGACGGGTTTCTCGACGCGGTGGACCGCGCGGGCCGCAGGGACCTGGCGGGCTTCGTGCTGGAGGCGCTGCGGCCCCTGGTCGACCAGCCCGCGTCGCGATGGGTGTCCAACCTGTCTCCTCGCGCATCGCTGAGCGTGAAGGCCCAGGCACGCCGGGCGGCGGGAGCGAGCCTGCGCGCACTCGGACGGATGGCGCGCTGGGATGCCGAGCACCGCGCGGTGCGCTTCTTCGACGACGGCTACGAGGGCGCGCAGTTGCTGCTCTCCGCCTGGGCGTCCTTCGGTGAGCCCGGCTTCCGCCTCGCCTCGGACCGGGAGCGTGAGCTGACCACGGACCTGGCGGCTCCCGTCGAAACGATTCCGGATACCCTTCCCCTCCCTTCCTCCGAGAGCGCCCCATGAGCCGCGCCTATCGAATCTCCGTCTCCGAATCCCTCAACCGCATCGTCCAGGCCGAGGACGGCGTGTGCTCCAAGCTGGAGCTGTTGCCCTTGCTGTCTCGCGAGGAGACCGCGGGCCTGCTCGCCTCGGAGCTGGCGAACCGGGGCTTCACGCAAGAGGGCGACGTGGCGGTGCGCGTCGAGGCCGACGGCGTGCGCGTGGCCGTGGACGTCACCACCGGCGAGGTGAGCGTCACGTTGTCGGACGAAGCGTCGGTGGAGCTGAGGGCGACGGGCGAGGTCCTCTCCCACACCCCGGACGGATCCGAGGCGACGAAGAAGCTCGCGCGTGAGAAGGCGCGGGCGAAGCTGGAGGACCAGACCCAGGACGCCACCGAGTCGCTGCGCGAGGACATCACCCGGCGGCTCGAAGGACGGCTCAGGGACCTCAAGTCGGAGCTGGACTCCATCGCCAACAAGGTGACGGGCGAGGCCCTCAAGGTGCGCGCGTCGCAGCTGGGCACGGTGGAGGAGATTCACGAGGACGCGGCCACGGGCTCGCTCACCATCAAGGTTCGCGTATGAGTCAGCGCATCCCCGAGGAGTCCCTCCCCACGGAGCTGACACCCTTCGCCGCGGTGGAGGCCGCGTATCCCGCCGAGCTGGGCCGCCTGTGCGAGGCGCTGCTGCGAGGCCTCCCGGTGATGGTGGAGGCGGACAAGGAGCTGACGCCGTACTTCTACAAGTGCCTGCGGGACAGGTTGAAGAAGGACGGCAAGCAGTTCCTCTACCTGGATGGCCGCGCCGCCACGGAGCCACCGCCCGGAATGCCCGCGCCCAGCATGATGGCCACGCTCATCGGCCAACTGCGCGACGCGGTGCGAGGCGCGGTGCGCGAGCGCATCGTCGTGCTGCCCCATCTCGACCTGCTCACCACCAGCAGCGGCGGCCTCACGTCCGAGGCGCGCGAGGTGATTCCGCTGCTGTATGAAAACCCGGAGATGCTCTGGGTGGGATTCAAGGACCCGTCGTTCCCGCTGCCACGGGTCATCGAGAACCTGTTCCCCCACAAGGAGAGCATCCTCGGCGTCAGTCGCGAGCGGCTGCGCTACCTCGTCACTCAGCGCGAGTGTCGCAAGTTCGGCCGGGGCCTCCAGCCCTACTCGCTCTACAAACACGTGTCCGGCGTGAATGCCGTACGACTGCGGCGGCTGCTCGGGGCCATCACCGGCGAGGACTATCCCAGCGACGCAAGGCCCGCCTTCGCGCAGCTCCGCTCGGCCACGCTGAGCGGCTCGCTCAATGTGCCGGAGATTGACCTGCACACGGAGATTGGCGGCTACGCGAAGGTGAAGGAGCGCCTCCAGCGAGAGATTCTCGACGTGCTCGCGCACAAGGAGACGCTGTCGGACCCGGAGGCGGTGAAGCGCGTGGAGGGCCTGCTGCCCCGGGGGATGATTTTCTGGGGCCCGCCGGGCACCGGCAAGACGCTCTTCGCCAAGGCGATGGCCTCGTCGCTGGGCGCCGCGGTGCTGGTGGTGAGCGGCCCGGAGCTGAAGAGCCGCTGGGTGGGCGAGAGCGAGGAGAACCTCCGGCAGATCTTCGTCCGCGCACGTCAGGCCGCGCCCAGCATCATCATCTTCGACGAGCTGGACTCCTTCGCGGCGGCGCGCGGCACGTACACGGGCTCCGGCGTGGAGCACTCCATGGTGAACCAGCTCCTCACGGAGATGGACGGCTTCCGCAAGGAGGAGCTCGTCTTCGTGGTGGGCACCACCAACTTCGTGGAGTCGCTGGACCCCGCGCTGCTGCGTCCGGGCCGCTTCGAGTTCCAGCTCTGCATCCCCTACCCCAACAGCACGGACCGCCGGGCCATCCTGTCCATCTACGACAAGAAGCTGGCCCTGGGCATGACGGAGCGGGCGCTGGACTACGCGGTGAAGCGCACCGGAGACCGCGTCGAGGGCACGGGCACGCGCTTCTCCGGTGACCACATCCAGGCCTTGTGTCGGGCCCTGGCCCGGCGTCGGCTGAGGGATGCAACGCAGACCCCCACCGAGCCGGTGGACGTGGAGAAGGCCCTCACGGACTTCCTGGACCGGCCGGAGCTCACGTCCGCCGAGGAGAAGGTCGTGGCCACCCACGAGGCCGGCCACGCCGTGTGCGCGCTGTTCTGTCCCAGCGCGCCCGCCATCGACCGCATCAGCATTCGCGGAGACCTGGCCGGCATGCTCGGCTTCGTGCAGTACGCGGACCCCGCGCATCGCTACGTCGTCACGCGCAGCCAGTTGCTGGACAGCATCTGCATGCTCTTTGGCGGACGCGAGGCGGAGGCGTTGCTCCTGGAGGACCTGTCCATCGGCAGCGCCCATGACCTGGAGCGTGCCACCGAGATTGCCCGCGAGCTGGTGGAGATGCTCGGCATGGGTGGCGACGGAATCCCCGTGCGCCGGTTCGACGCCCCGGGACGGGACGCGGAACGGCATGCGCTCTCCGATGCGACACGCGGCACGCTGGAGGCCGCGGTGCAGGAGGTGCTGGAGGTGCAGCGAGCCCGGGCCCGCGACATCCTCCACCGGGAGAAGACCCGCCTCGTCGCGCTTCGGGACTTGTTGCTCGAGCGCAAGGTGCTGGACCGCGAGGCATTCGTCCACCTGGCGCCCACGCTGGCGTCGCAGAAGGAGCCGGCCCATGGCTAGTCTCATCCTCCGTCTCCTGGTGAATCCCCAGACGGGTCGCAAGGACATCGTCATCCAGTACGAGAGCGACTCCGACGCGCTTCCCATGGAGCACGAGGAGGAGCACCGTCGCCTCGTGGACCAGCTCATCGCCGGGGGCGCGCTCAAGGCCTCTGAGGTGGGCCGCATCATCGTCCAGCGAGACACCCCGTCCGGGCAGGCCGCCCAGCCCGAGTCCACGTCCGAGAGCACCGCCGAGAAGGTGAGCCAGAAGGCCTGATGTCCACGCTCGTGTTTCCCACCGAGGAAGCGCTCCACCTCGCGCTGACCTCCCGCCTCGTCCCTCCCGAAGTCCAGGCCACGCCGGCCCGCTATCGCCGGTCCGCCGAGGGTGTGCTCCACGTCACGTCCCAGGCGCCCTTGTCGAAGGCCGTGCTCGCGGAGCTGGCGACTTTCGGCATCAAGGCCGACGCGAAGGCACCTCGCGCGGAGGACTCCGTGCTGTGCTGGGCGGAGCTGCTGGCCCCGCGTCGGGTCCCCGTCGAGAGCGCGCCCCTGGGCGCGGTGTTGTTCCTGCCCGTGGATGGCAACGGGCTGTTGTCGCTCGCGGGCGAGCTGCTGCGCCTGGGCTGTGACCGCCAGGAGGTCTGCTTCGCCGAGGAGAAGAAGGGCCAGCGCGCCCTGCTTCGCGCCTCCGCCCCGCCCTACTTCACGCTCACCGGCGCGATGGACCGCGCGGGGGGCCTGCGAGCCTTCGTGCCCGCGGTGCCAGGGCAGACTTCCGTCTGGGTGGAGTTGGGCCACGTGCATCCGCTCGCGCGCACGCTCCTGCCCGCGCCTGGCACCGTGCTGCTCATTCCCGGCGAAGGCCCGTGGCTGACGGCGCCGGACGGGCCGTGGACGGACCTGTATCAGCTCACGGACCTGCGGCTCCCCGAGCCCGCGGAGGACTGGACGCCCTCGGCCGCGCCGGGCCGGCTCTCCGTCCACATGAGGCTCACCCGGGCCGCGCGCACGGAGGCCGCGAGTCTCTGGGTGCTGCGCGAGAACGCCGTGGCGCAGGTCGAGTCACTGGTCCACACGCTGCCGGAAGCCCTGCTCGCGCAGCTTCGCTTCGCGGTGACCGGGCCCGCCGACGCGCCGTGCATCATCCTGCGAGCACGGCATGGCCGTGAGCGGCCACCGGAGCTGGGCCTGTCCGCCATGGCCTATTCGCCGCTGCCCCAGCTCGCGGACCTCTACCTGCCCTGTGACGGCCTGCTGGAGCCTCCCGTGCGCAGAGACCGTCTGCGTGCGCTCCTCGCACCCGTGCCGGACACCGTCACCTGGTTGCACCCCACGGGCGCCGGCGGCTTCCGCGCGGAGCGAATCCCCGAGCAGGCCTTCCAGCCACTCGAGTCCTGGGTGGACTACGTGGTGGACACCGCCGCCGCGGCCCTGGAGCCGTGGGTGAAGGGGGCCACGTTCGATTTCGGCGCCATCGAATCCGCGGACGGCGAGTGGATGCCCGGTGCGGCGGGCCCCGCTCCCACCGGGGAGAGCGAGGACCCGAACACGTCGACACGAAGCACCCGCCGCACGCGACGAGGGCAGGCGCCCGTGCCGGAGCCCGTTGAGCCGGCGCAGCCAGCGACGACGAAGCGCTCGTCGTCCCGAGGCTCGGGGACCCTCCTAGAGCCACTCACACCCGCGCAGCTCGGTGCCGCCGAGGAAGCCCTCGCGGTCGCGGAGAAGTCCTTCCTCGAACTGGAGGTTCCCGCCGATGCCCCCGAGCGACAGGCGCTCTGGGTTCACATGGCGGAGCTGAATGGTCAGCTCGGCCGAGGGCGCGATGCGGCGCTGTGCTGGACGCGCGCGCTCTGGAACGCCTCGGGCCCGGCTGCCACGGAACTGGCCGTGCGCTGGGCGGAGGCGGAGTCCCGCGCGGGTGCCTCGCGGGCCGAACTGCTGACCCGCGCCACGCCCTCCGAGGACGACGTGCGCAGCTTCGCCAGCGGGCTCGTCCTGGGTGCGCTGACGTCTCCACGGACGCCACCGGGGGATATGCCCGCGCTGCAGCGCTGGTTGGATCGCCACGACACCGCGCTCGACGTGCGCACGCTGTGGCTCTCGCGCGCCGCGCTGGACACGCTCGCGGGGGGCGACCCGCTGAGCCTCGCGAGGACGGGGGACCGGCTGCTGGAGATGCTCCAGCGCGGGCTCTCCCTCTCGCGCGATGTCCCGCGCTTCCTGCGGGGCGGCACGGATGCGTCGGCCCTTCCTCGGCTCGCGGCACAGCTTGACGCGCTGCTGGACCGCTTCGAGCGCACCGCGCGTCGGCGCTCCTCCGTGGAGGCGCCCGCCGAATTGACCCAGGCCTATGTCCGCCTCGTCTTCGCCTGTGGCCTCGCGAGGCTGGGACAAGCGGACCGCGCGCGGGCGCTGGTGGCCTCGGCCACGGCGGCGCTCGACACGAAGGAGCCCATCCATGGGTTCCTGTCGCGGGCCTATGGCGCACGCGTGGCGCAAGCGCTGGAGGGCGAGCCGCTGGAGACTCCGCTGCCCGCGGACATCTCCGCGGAGCTCAACGCGCTGGCCACCTTCCAGCGCTACAAGGTGGACCGGCTGCGTCAGGCCTCCGCGCTGCTGGAGCCCAGCGAGCGGTTGGACCCGGCCCGGGCCTTTGGACGCGGGACACGCGACCTGCGAGGCGAGGAGTTCGCGGCGCTGCGAGACATCCGCGACGCGGCCACGGTGACGCACGAGGTGGTCCAGTTGGTGAGGCGCGCCACGGGAGCCCGCCTGCCCGCGCCCGAGCGACTGCGCCTCATCGGCGGCTTGCTGGAGACGTTGCCTCGGCTGGCCCCTGCGCGGGCGCTGCCGCTGCTGGATGAACTCGTCTCAGCGATGGAGGGGCTCCCGGGAGAGTCCCAGGCCCAACTCCTGGGTGACGCGCTTACCCTGGCGGCGCTGTTCGGCCGGGCGGACCGCGCGACGTCACTGGCGGGGCGGCTGCGGCTGGTGTTGGCCGGACTTGCGCCGGAGTCCCCCGCGTGGGGCGCGGGCATCCTGGAGGCCAGCCTGCGCGGCCTGCGTCGCGTCGGCCTGTCTCGCGAGACGGGCGAGATGGTGGCGGCGACGCGAGGTCTGCTCACCCGGGCCAAGGCGCCCGTGGCGGCGCGACTGGGTGTCGCGTCGGGAATGGCGATGCTCGGGCATGTGGACGAAGCGCTGCCGGTGTTCAACATGGCATTCGATGCGCTGGCCGCCGCGAAGGGCTCCCCCCCTGAGCGGATGGCCCTGACGCGAAGTCTGGCGGGAGCACTGGCGCATACGCCGACGAACGTCGCGCTGCCGGGACTGGCGAGACTGTCGGAGGGGCTCGCCACGGTGACGGACAGCTTCAATACCAACAGCCACTTCTGTCTGTCCGTGGTGGAGCTGGCGGACGCGCTGGTGCTGGGTCATGTGGAAGTGGCGCAGGGCGCGAGCGAGCGGGCACGAAGCTGGTTGGACGAGGATGAGTTCTTGGTGCGGCGACGCATCCATCAGGAGTTGGAGGACCGTACATGAGCAGTGTTCCCCGACGGGAGGAGCCCGTCGCCGACCCCATCTCCGCGCTGACGTTCGACGCGCTGTCACGCGAGGCGCAGGGGCTGCGCGAGCGGCTCAACCGGTTCCGACAGGGACTGGGGCGACACTTCGTGGGCAAGCAGACGCTGGTGGACCTGATGACCGTGGCGGCGGTGGCGCAGGAGCCGCTGCTCCTGGTGGGCCCACCGGGCACGGCGAAGTCGGACCTGGTCCTCAAATTCCGCGAAGCGCTGCGCATCCCCAACGAGGACTACTTCGAATACCTGCTGACGCGCTTCACCGAGCCATCCGAAGTCCTGGGCCCCATCGACATCAACCTCCTGCGCCAGGGCCGCTACATCCGGCGCGAGGGAGGCAAGCTGCCCACCGCGAAGCTGGTGTTCCTGGACGAGGTGTTCAAGGCGAGCTCGGCCATCCTCAACGCGCTGCTGACAGTCATCAACGAGCGCAAGTTCTACCAGGACGGCGCGCCGCAGCCGGTGAAGCTCAAGGTGCTCTTCGCGGCGACGAACGAGCTGCCCGAGCACGCGGAGCTGGGCGCGCTCAAGGACCGCTTCTGCCTGAAGGCCGCGTGTCGCCCGGTGCAGGACCGCTACTTCCTGGAGCTGCTCGACTCCGGCCTGGAGTCCCAGACACACCGCGAGCTGAACCAGAAGCCGTGGGCGGAAGGACACGCGACGCTGGAAGACCTCCTGAAGGCGCACCGCTACCTGACGCTGATGATGGGGCGCAAGGAGATGGGGCCGGACGGGCGCGAGCTGAAGGACCGTGACTTGTTCTTCCGCGACGAGCTGCTGCGCGAGTTCCGCCGCGTGGTGCAGACGCTGACGCGCGAGGACGGCGTGTTTATCAGCGACCGAAAGCTGGTGAAGCTCTACCGGCTGCTGCGCACTCGTGCGTGGATCTTCCACGGTGGCGCGGTGGAGCGTCAGGACCTCCAGCTCCTCTCCTATCTGGGCGAGACGCGGGAGGAGATCGACCTGCTCGAAGAGAAGGTGCCTCGACTTCTCGGCCTGACGTGATGCGCGTCCGCTGAACGTCACGAGGACCTGGAGCCATGCGTCCAGGTCCCCGTGTCACGAGCAGTCGCTACGGAGTACAGGACACGTTGGCGGGCGCGGCCCAGAGCTGGTACCAGCCCGTGTCATCCATCGCGGTGAAGTAGATGCTGCCGCCGACGCGAGCGAAGCGTTCGGGCGACGACGTCACCAATGACGGAGTCGCCGTCACCTCCGCCGTGGTGGCGTTGGTGCCGTAGCTCACCCAGGGGTTCGTGTAGGAGCCCGCCGAATCCGCTCCCGCGAAGATGACCCCGCCGCCGTCGATGGGATGGACGGACGAAGAGAACTCGTCGGAGACGCTCAGCGAGCCAGGCATCGAGCGCGTCTGCGTGGCTGTGCCATCCGTCACCCACAACTTCACCACGCGATACGCGGGCCCCGGAGTGCTGATGGCCACGGCGAAGTACAGCTTTCCTCCCGAGCGGGTGAACGACTGGAGAGACGGGAACGCAGCCTCCTGGTCCGCGTAGGGGTTCTCCAGGACGGTGACGGTGGCCTTCCCTCCGCCCGCCTGCGCGACGCGATACAGCCCCATCCGCTGCGTCACCGGGTCCGCGTTCGTCAGGTACACGTGCGCGCCCAGCGAGCCGAGCATCCGCATCTCACGACCGAAAGACTCCAGCCGCACCGTGCCCGAGGCCGTGCCGTCCGACTTCCACACCTCCGTGTTCACCCCGTCCCGGAGCGTGAAGAGTCCCGTGCTCCCGTCCTCGGTGATTCCGACATCGACCACGGGTACCACGTTGGCATCCAGTCGCTTGACGAAGACCGTACCGCCGGACGTCCCATTCGTGCGCCACAGCGCGGTGCCGTGCTCCGGGCTGGACAGGAAGAACAGATGCGCGCTGGAGGTCCGCACGTAGCTCGGCGACAGGGTACTCAGGACGCCGAGGTTCACGAGCTGCGTCGTCCCCTCGGCCGAGCCATCCGTGCGCCACAGCTCCACCTGGAGCCTCGGCGGGTCCATCACCTGCCAGGTGCGGAAGAACGTGACGAACGTACCGTAGGAGGCGAACTGGGAGAGAGCCGAGCCCGCGGACCCGGGCGTCAGGTCCTTCAACACCTGCGTGCCCGCCTCTGTCCCGTCGGTGATCCACGGCTCCCGACCGTACTCCTCGGTGTAGACCTGGAACAGGAAGCGACTGTCCAGGGACGAGAGCGAAGAGATGTTCCTCCCAGGCGACGTCGCGGAGAACGCCTTCACCGGCGCGGTGCTGGCCTCCGTCCCCTGGCTCTTCCACAGCGTGGCGCTTCCATCGCGAAGGTTCACGGAGAAGTAGGCCGTGCCCTGCACGTCCCGGATGCCCGTGGGCATGGGAGTGAAGGTCGGCGACTGGGGCGTCCCGGGCGGCACGACCACCTTCACTCGCCGCGCCCCCTCGGGTGAACAGGCCAGGGTGGCCACCTGGGACGGCTGCGACTCCAGCGGAGAGGGCTCCAGTTCCGGAGCACCCCCACACCCCCATCCACCCAGACAGAACACGGCCAGGCCATACTTCGCGCGCATGGTGTCTCCTCCCCCTCGGAGCACGGGCTGCGACGGTGGGAACCAGGGAAGCACGGAGCAACTGCCCCTCGGTCCGAGCAGGCTGTCCATCGCAAGACAGGGCTCGGCCCCTGGGCCCCCTGCCGAAAGTCCCCAGAATCACCTCCGCGCGCCGACACGCCCCTCCATCGGGCGCCTTCCGAAGTGATACAGAAAGGACGCATGGCAGCAGTGGAGTCGCGAGGCCCCCAGGACACGGAACGCTGGTTGTGCGCCGGGCTCACCCTCGCGCGACAAGAAGGCCTCGACGCGGAGTCCCTCGCCACGAGCGTGCCCTGGCTCCTGGCCACGCTCGCGGAGACACCCACGCTTCCGCCACCCGCGCTGGTCGCGGACCTAGGAAGGCTCGTCGCCGGCCATCCCCTGGCCCCATC
>NZ_JABUMQ010000187.1:0-22018 GCF_013336645.1 Myxococcus sp. CA039A
ACCCCTCTCCCTCCTCCCTCCCTCCTCGCTCCTCCTTCGCCCAGGAGCGCCTCTGGTTCCTCCACCAGCTCCAGCCGGAGCTTCGCGCCTACAACATCCCCGAGGCCGTGGAGCTGCGCGGTCCGCTCGATGTGCCTGCACTCGATGGCGCGCTGCGGTTGCTCTTGGAGCGCCACCCGGTGCTGCGGACCACGCTCGTCGCGGAGGACGGACGACCGGTTCCTCGACGGGGCTCCATTCCCGTGGAGCTGCTCCAGGTCGAAGACCTTCCGGCGTTGGACGGTGACAGCCCCTTGCTCCACCAGCGGCTGCGCGAAGAAGCGACTCGCGCCATGTCACTGGAGCAGGGACCGCTCTATCGCTTCCGCCTGTTCCGCCTCGCGCCCGAGCATCATGTCCTCCTGCTCGTGCTGCACCACATCGTGGTCGATGGCCTGAGCATCGACATCCTCTTGCACGAGCTGTCCCAGGCCTACGCGGCCCTCGGTCAGCAGCGGATGCCCGCGCTGCCCCAGCTCCCGCTCGACTACGCTGACGTGGCGGCCTGGCAGCACTCAGCCCCTGTCCGGGAGCGCGAAGGCGCCCACCTCGAGTACTGGAAGCACCAGCTCGCCGGTGCTCCCGCTTTCCTATCCCTGCCCACCGACAAGCCCCGGCCCTCTGTCCTCGGAGACACAGGCGCGCTCAGTCGCTTCCACCGACTGTCCCCCGCGCTGGAGCAGGCGCTCACGAAGGTGTGTCGCGAGCACCAGGTCACGCCCTTCATGGTCCTCGGCGCGGCGCTCAGCGCGTTGCTGCATCGGCACTCGGGACAGGATGACGTGTCCGTGGGCACGCCGGTCTCCGGCCGTCCCCATCCCGCGCTCGAAGACCTCGTCGGCCTCTTCACCAACACCGTCGTCCTGCGCACGCGGTTCGCTCCGGGGACCACCTTCGCGGAGCTGCTGGCGAGCACGCGGACCACGGCCCTGGAAGCCTTCACGCACCAGGACGCGCCCTTCGAGCGAGTCGTCGAGGCCCTCCAGGTCGAGCGCAGCCTCGCGCACTCCCCGCTGTTCCAGGTGGGCTTCTTCTGGGAGCACGCGGAGAGCACGCTCGCCGACACCTTCCCCGGGCTCCAGGCCCGCCCCATCGTCGTCGACGGACTGAACACCCAGTCCGAGCTGGCCCTCACCGTCACGGAGAGCCCCCAGGGCCACGAGCTGTCCTTCCAGTACAGCACCGACCTCTTCGAGGCGCCCACCATCGAGCGCCTGCTGTCCCACTATGTCCACCTGCTCGAGGACGCACTCGGCGCTCCGAGCCAGCAGGTCGCCCACCTCTCGCTCCTCGATGTCGACGCACGCCGACAGGTGCTCCGCGACTTCAACGACACGCGGAGGGAGTACGATGCGAACGCGACGCTCGTCTCGCTCATCGAAGCCCAGGCGGAGCGCACTCCCGACCTGTGCGCGCTGACCTTCGAGGGACACCACGTCACGTACGGTGAATTGGAGGCACGGGCCAATCAGCTCGCGCGGCACCTCCAGTCACTCGGCGCGGGCCCCGAGGTCCTCGTCGGCGTGTTCCTGGAGCGCTCACTCGAGCTCGTCATCGCCCTGGTGGGCATCCTCAAGTCGGGCGCGGCGTACCTGCCACTGGACCCGGAGCTTCCTCGCGAGCGACTGGCCGGCATGCTCCAGGACGGCGCGGCTCCGGTCGTCATCACTCGTCAGGACCTCGTCAGCCACCTGCCGCAGCACGAAGGACACACGGTCCTCCTCGACGCGGAAACCCCGCGGCTCGCGAGCCTCCCGAGCACACGGGTCGAGAGCCGGCCGCACCCGGACTCGCTCGCGTACGTCATCTTCACCTCGGGAAGCACGGGCCGTCCCAAGGGCGCGATGAACGCGCACCGCGCGGTCGTCAATCGCCTGACGTGGATGCACCAGGTCCACGCGCTCGCCCCGGGTGACAGCGTCCTCCAGAAGACGCCGACCAGCTTCGACGTCTCGGTCTGGGAGCTGTTCTGGCCGCTCACCGTGGGCGCGCGGCTGGTGTTGGCGCGGCCGGGTGGACACCGCGAGCCCGCCTATCTCGCGCGACTGCTGGCCGCCGAGCGCATCACCATCGCGCACTTCGTTCCATCCATGCTGGGGGCCTTCCTCGAGGAGCCCTGGCAGGAGTCCTTCAAGGACCTGCGCGTGCTGGTGTGCAGCGGCGAGGCCCTCTCCGCGGACCTGGTCCAACGCGCCCACGAGCGGCTTCCCGCGACGGAAGTCCACAACCTCTACGGCCCCACCGAGGCCGCGGTGGACGTGACGCACTGGAGCTGCCGCCGAGGCGACACGCGCACGAGCGTGCCCATCGGTCGCCCGGTGGCGAATACCCACCTCCTCGTCCTCGACTCCTCGGGACGGCCCGTCCCCGTGGGTGTTCAGGGTGAGCTCTTCATCGGCGGCATCCAGGTGGGGCGCGGGTACTGGCGTCGTCCGGAGCTCACCGCCGAGCGCTTCATCCCGGACCCGTTCAGCGACCTGCCCGGCGCCAGCCTCTATCGCACGGGAGACCTGGCCCGCTGGCGCGGCGACGGCACGCTGGAGTACCTGGGCCGCACCGACTTCCAGGTGAAGGTGCGCGGGCAGCGCATCGAGCTGGAGGAGATTGAAGCCACGCTGCGGCGGCTGCCTTCCGTGCGTGACGCCGTTGTCCTGGCACGGGCAACGGCGCACAACGACGCGCGCCTCATCGCCTACGTCGTCGCGCGTGAGGGGCGAGCGGAAGAAGCCGCGACGTCGCGCGCGGCGCTCAAGACCCTGCTCCCCGAGGCCATGGTCCCCTCGGCCTTCGTCGTGCTGGACGCGCTGCCGCTGACGCCGTCAGGGAAGGTGGACCGGAGGGCGCTCACCGCGCTCCCGCTCCCGGAGACCGAGTCCACGAGAGGCGCCAGCGAAGCGCCACCAAAGGGACCGCTGGAGCAGCTGCTCGCGAGCTTCTTCTGCCAGGTGCTCGGCCTGGAGAGCGTCTCTCGCGACGCGGACTTCTTCGCGCTGGGCGGCCATTCGCTGAGCGCCACGCGGTTGGTGTCGCGAATCCGTCAGGCCCTGGGTCAGGAGCTGCCGCTCAAGGCCCTCTTCCTGGCACCCACGGTGGCGGGCGTCGCGCGGGCGCTCTCGGAGCTGGCTCCGGGGCAGTCCCTTCCGCTCCCCGAGCCCCTGCCTCGGAGCGCGGATGCGCCCACCCTGTCGTCGCTCTCGCAGGAGCGCATGTGGTTCCTCCAGCAGATCATGCCCGACTCCGCGTCCCTCGCCATTCCGGAGGCCACCGAGCTGCGTGGGCCGCTGGACGCCGAGGCCCTGGAGTCCGCGCTTGTCTTCATGCTCGAGCGCCACACCGCGCTGCGCTCCACGTTCATCGCCGCGGAGGGTGGGCCGCGGGTGAGCTTCCAGCCCGTACCGCCGCGAGTGCTCGACCGTGAGGACCTGTCGACGGTGGCTGGCGGTGACGAGGCCACGCGGCAGGTCCTCCTGTCCCGATTGAAGGAGGAGTCGGAGCGCCCCTTCCCTCTGGACACGGGGCCGATGTGCCGCTTCCACCTGTTCCACCTCGCGCCGGAGCATCACGTCCTGCTGCTGGTGTTCCACCACATCGTGGTGGACGGCCTGTCCATGGACATCGTGTTGCGCGAGCTGGCGGAGGCCTACGCGGCCTTCGTCGAGAACCGCACGCCGACACTCCGCCCCCTCGCGCTCGACTTCGCGGACGTCGCGGCCTGGCAGCGTTCGCCCGCCCTGGTCGCACGTCAGGACGTCCACCTGGAGTACTGGCGGCGCAAGCTGGAGGGAGCCTCCACCGTCTTGGAGCTGGCCACGGATGTGCCTCGGCACCCCGGGCGCAGTCACGAAGGCGGCTTCACGCGGCACCATCCCCTGCCAGAGCACCTCGCCGAGGCGCTGCGGACGCTGTGCCGCGAGCAGCAGGTCACCCCGTTCATCGCGCTGTACGCGGCCTTCGCCGCCCTGCTCCACCGGTACACCGGCCAGCTGGATTTGTGCGTGGGCACGCCCGTGTCCGGTCGGGTCCATCCGTCGGTGGAGCCCCTGGTCGGCCTGTTCATCAACACCGTGGCGCTGCGCACGGAGATCGCCCCCGAGGCGTCCTTCCTCACGCTGCTGAACCACGCGCGGACCACGGCGTTGGAGGCGTTCGCCCATCAGGAGGTTCCCTTCGAGCGAGTCGTGGATGCCCTCCAGGTGGAGCGCAGCCTCTCTCACGCGCCGCTCGTGCAGGCGATGTTCGAGCTGAACCCCAGTCCCCGTGTTCTCTCGGATGGCTTCCCGGGACTGAAGGCGAACCAGATTCGACTCGGCTCGGCGGCCAGCCTCTATGACGTGATGCTCACCGCCGAGGAGTTCCGCGACCGCTTCGGCTTCTACCTCGAGTATCCCACCGCGCTGTTCGAGGCCGAGAGCGCGGAGCGGATGGTGTCGAACTACGTGAGCCTGCTCGAGGCCGCGCTGCTCGCACCCTCGACTCCCGTGAGCCGACTGTCGCTCTTCACGGAGGAGGAGCGCCGGAAGGTGCTCGTCGACTTCAACGACTTCTCCCTCGCCCGGGACGCACACGACAACGTCGTCTCCCGCTTCGCCGCGCAGGTCTCACGCACGCCGGACGCGGAGGCCCTCTGCTACGAGGGCCAGACGCTCTCGTACCGGGAGCTGCATGCCCGCTCCACCCAGCTCGCCCGCTTCCTGAGGGAGCTCGGCGTGGGGCCCGAGGAGCGCGTCGCCCTCTGCCTGGAGCGCGGCCCCGAGCTCATCGTGTCCATTTTCGCCGTGCTGAAGGCCGGCGGAGCCTACGTGCCGCTGGACCCCGTGCATCCGCCAGAGCGGCTCACCCAGCTCCTCGTCGACTCGGGCGCGCGGGTCCTGGTGACGCGCGAGTCCCTGGGGCACGTCTTCTCCACCGTCCCCATCATGGCCGCGTACGTCGACACCGACGCGGCGGAGATCTCCCGCAAGCCGGTGGAGGACCTGCCACCGCTCGCGGCGGGGGACCAGCTCGCGTACGTCATCTTCACCTCGGGCTCGACAGGTCGCCCCAAGGGCGCGCTGCTGACACATCAGGGCCTGTGCAACACCGCCCTCGCGTTGCTCGACGCGCAAGGGCTCCGGCCCGGCCGGAGGGTCCTCCAGTTCGCCTCCGTGACCTTCGATGGCTCGGTCTGCGAGATCTTCTCCACGCTGCTCTCCGGCGCCACGTTGGTGCTGGCCCCCCGAGAGCGGCTGATGCCCGACCTGCCGCTGCGCACACTGATGCGAGAGCAGCGCATCACCGACTGCGCGCTCACGCCGACGGTCCTCGCCCAGCTCGAAGTCGAGGGACTGGAGCACCTCCAGCTCATCATCTCCTGCGGCGAGCCCCTATCAGTCGAGGTGGCCCAGCGCTGGGCCCCGGGCCGCGCGCTGCTCAACTCCTACGGCCCCACGGAAGTCACCGTGGCCGCCACCATCACGACCTTCCCCGGCCTCGGACAGCCGTCCGGCGCGGCGGCGGACATCACCCGCGTCACCGTGGGCAAGCCCCTGACCAACAACCGCCTCTATGTGCTCGACGCGCGCCTGGAGCCGAGTCCGATTGGCGTGCCGGGTGAGCTGTACGTCGGCAGCATCGGACTGGCGCGTGGCTACCTGGAGCGCCCGGACCTGACCGCCGAGCGCTTCATCCCGAATCCCTTCGCCACCACGCCCGGCGAGCGGCTCTACCGCACGGGAGACCGGGTGCGCTGGCTCGGGGACGGCCAGGTCGAATACCTGGGCCGACTGGACACCCAGCTCAAGATACGTGGCATGCGCGTGGAGCCCGGCGAAATCGAGGCCGTGCTCGCGCGCCACTCGGACGTGCGCGAGGTCGCCGTGGTGCCTCGCGACGACGCGGGCGGCGGCACGCGACTGGTGGCGTTCCTCGTATCCGCCAGCTCCGGCACCCTCGCCCTCGACGAGCTTCGCGCATGGCTGCGTCAGCGCCTGCCCGAGCACATGGTGCCCTCGGCCTTCATTCCCATTGACGCACTGCCCCTCACGACGTCGCGCAAGGTGGACCGCAAGGCGCTGTCACAGCGGGAGCTGCCTCGACAGGAGCTGTCCGCCCTGGGCGACGATGCGCCACGCGGCGCCACGGAGCTACAGGTGGCGAGCATGTTCCAGGACGCGCTGGGACTGGAGCAGCTCTCCCGACAGGGGAACTTCTTCGAGCACGGCGGACACTCGCTCTCGGCGACCCGACTCGTGGCGCGGCTGCGTCAGGCCTTCGGAGTCGAGCTGCCCCTGTCGGTGTTCTTCGCGAACCCCACCATCGCCTCGGTGGCGGCGTTCATCGACGCTGCGCCTCGCGCGATGCAGCAGGGCCCCACCGTCGTCATCCGGCCGGAGGTGCTGCCCCCGTCGCTCGTCCAGGAGCGGCTCTGGTACGCGCTCCAGCTTCCGCAGGCGCCTCCGTATGTCCTCACGCTCGGCCTGCTGCTGGAGGGCGCGCTGGACGCGGACCGGTTCGAGGAGTCCCTCGCGGCCGTGGTGGAGCGCAACGAGACACTGCGCTCCACGTTCTTCCAGCACGGCGATGCGCTGCGCGTCCGCGTCCTGCCTTCGCGCGCCACGGTCCTCACGCGCGTGGACCTCTCGCACCTGTCCGCCGCGCACGCCCTGGAAACCGCACGCGAGGCCGTGGTGCGACTGGACCGCGAGCACTTCGACCTGGAGCACGGCCCGCTGTATCGCTTCGAGCTGCTGAAGCTGGACGCGACGGGCACGCGCCACGCCGTGGTGATTGCCTTCAGCCACACCGTGAATGACGGCGTGGGCCTGGGCACCTTCGCTGAGGAGCTTGCGACCGCCTGGAACGCCGCGGTCCACGGGCGCACCGTGACGCTGGCTCCGCTGGCGCTCCAGTACACCGACTACGCCGTCTGGCAGCGGCAGCCCGAGCAGCTGCGGCGACTCGAAGAAGGACTCGCGTCGTGGAAGCAGGCCCTGGCGAATGCGCCGCCGCTGTTGGACCTTCCGCTGGACTTCCCGCGCCGCGCGCCCGCGCTCAACGACAACATGCGCGCCGTGGCGGTGTCCCTGTCGGTGGAGCACTCGGACACCATCCGCGCGCTCGCCCGGAGCGAAGGCGTCTCCTCCTTCAGCGTCCTGCTCGCGCTGACGCAGGCGTGGCTGCACCGGCTCAGCGGACAGGCCCACGTCGTCGTCGCCACGCCCTTCTCCGGCCGGGCCACACCCCAGGTGGAGAGGCTGCTGGGCTACTTCGCCAACGTGCTTCCGCTCTGCACGGACGTGTCGGGCGCGCCGTCGCTGCGGGCACTGCTCGGCCGCGTGCGCGACGTCGTGGCCCACGCCACCACGCACCAGGAAGTGCCCTTCAAGCGCATCGCGGACACGGTGCAGCCGGATGGAGACCGGGCCGCGCCCCGACTCGCGCAGGCGCTGCTCCAGGCGGAGCGTCCCGGACTGCCCGAGCTGGAGGGACTGTCCGTGGCGGAGCTGGACGTCGACGGCGTCATCCCCGCGTATGACGTGGTGGTGAGCGTCACCCTGGGCGATTCGGGCGCGCTGGCGGGCTTCGTCGCCCTGGACGGTGCCCTCTTCACGCCGGAGACAGGGGAGCGTTTCGCGCGCGCCTTCGAGCAGCTCGCCGCCTCCGCCCTGAGCGAGCCGGATGTGTCGCTGCCCCGACTGTCGATGCTGTCACCGGCCCAGCGCGCCGATGTGCTCGCCGCGCTGGCGGGCCCCTCGCAGGACATCGCGCCGGGCACCTGCATCCACACCCTCTTCGAGGCCCAGGTGCGCCGCACGCCGCACGCACCCGCCGTCGCGCACGGTGACGTTACGTGGAGTTATGCCCAGCTCAACGCTCGCGCCAACCTGCTGGCCTCTCGCCTGCTCGCGCGGGGACTGGTACCCGAGGAGCGCGTGGGCGTGGTGATGGAGCCCTCCACGCAGGCCATGGCGGTGCTGCTCGGCATCCTCAAGGCGGGCGGAGCCTACGTGCCGCTGGACGCGGACTGGCCGGAGCCTCGCAAGCGCGACGTGCTGGAACGCGCCGAGGTGCGCCGGCTGTGGGTGGATGAAAACGTGCTGGAGGCCCACGTGCCGCTCGTCGCGGATGTGGAGGTGGCGCCCCAGCCCGCGGCCGTGACGGATGACCTGGAGCCCGGGCCGCGTCGCGTCCTCGACTCGCAGACGGCGTACATCGTCTTCACCTCCGGCTCCACGGGCGAGCCCAAGGGCGTCATGGTGGAGCACCGCTCCGTGGTGAACCACAACGTCGCCATCGCCAAACGCTTCCGGCTGGTGGAGGGCGACCGGATGCTCCAGTTCGCGCCGCTCACCTTCGACGCCGCCGCCGAGGACCTGTACCCGCCCCTGGCCGTGGGTGGCACGGTGGTGATGCGCAGCGGGCTCGTCCCCGCGCACACGATGACGCCGTATCTGGAGGAGACGGGCATCACCATCATCAGCCTGCCGCCCACGTACATCGAGGAGTGGATTCGGCAGATGGAGGCGCTCGGCCAGCGCGTGCCCGCGCGATTGAAGCTGCTCGCTCCGGGTGGTGACGTCCTCAAGAAGGAGACCTTCGAGGCCTGGGTGCGCGTGGGCGGTGGACACGCGCCGTGGGTGAACGTCTACGGCCCCACCGAGTGCACGATTACCTCCGCCACCTGCGACATCCCCGGTGAGGAGGGCCTGGGCACGGCGGCCACGTTCCCCATTGGCCGGCCCATGCCGCGCGTGTGCTTCTACCTGCTGGACGAGCACCTGGAGCCGGTGCCTCCGGGCCTGCCCGGCCGCGTGTACATCGGCGGAGCGGCGCTGTCGCGCGGCTACCTGCTCGCGCCGCACCTCACCTCCGAGCGCTTCCTGCCGGACCCGTTCTCGTCCACGCCCGGCGCGCGCATGTACCACACGGGAGATTTGGCCCGGCTGCTGCCGGATGGACGCCTGCGCTTCCTCGGCCGCGCCGACCACCAGGTGAAGATTCGCGGCTTCCGCATCGAGCTGTCGGAGATTGAGAACTGCCTGCGACGCCAGCCCCAGGTGCAGGAGGCCGTCGTCGTCGCGCGCGTGTCCTCCGCGGGCACGACATCGCTGTGCGCCTACGTCCAGGCGCCCGGCGTCACGCGCTCCGACGTGTTCCGGCAGCACGTCGCCTCCCAGCTCCCCGGCTACATGGTGCCCGCCACCTTCGTGGTGATGGACGCGCTGCCCATCAACGCCAACGGCAAGGTGGACCGCAAGGCGCTGCCGGACCCTGACGTGCCGGTGGCTCCCGAGTCGTCCGAGCCCGCCTCAGAATCGAAGCTGGAGACGCCCTTCCGCACCACGCTGGAGATGGTGCTCCAACGACTGTGGAAGGAGGCGCTGGGGCGCGCCGACGTGCAGGCCAGCGACGACTTCTTCGCGCTGGGCGGAGACTCCATCCTGGCCATGCGCCTGTTGGCGCGACTGGAGGAGGAGCTGGGCCTGCCGCTGCCGCTGGCCACCCTCTTCCAGAGCCCCACCCTGGGCGAGTCCGCCGAGGCCATCCTCGCGCTCATGCGTGAAGGCCCCCGACGCACCAGCGCGGTGCGGCTGGCGAGTCCCCAAGTGCCGGAGGGCACGCCGCTCCTGTTCCTCTTCCACGCGGGCGACGGCGAGGTTCACCACTATCGGGACCTGGTGCCTCGGCTGGAGCCACACTTCCGCTGCTACGGCATCCAGGCCCCGGAGACGCTGGCGTCAGGCCACGGCCACGCGACGATGGAAGCACGCGTGGAGGCCTATACCCGAGACATCCGCGCCCTCCAGCCTCAGGGCCCCTACCGTCTGGTGGGCTTCTCCTACGGCGGCTATCCCGCCCTCGGTGTCGCCGCCGCGCTGGAGGCCCAGGGCGAGACGGTGGAGCTGCTTGGCATGGTGGACACCGCCACGTCCGAGGCCATCCAGGCCGTGGCGCCGTCCTCCAGCGAGGACCCGGTGCTCGTGCTGGCCAGCGAGTTCGGCGTGAGGGATGAGGCGCTGGAAGAGGAGCTGTCCACGATGCCCCGGCCCCAGCAGTGGGAGCACGTGGCCTTGCGCGCCCGCGAGCGCGGCACGGCGGCGCCGCACTTCCGGGGCAGCGACTTCGCTCGCATCTGGCGCGTGCTGGGCGAGGTGCTGACGCCTCAGGCCCGCGCGTGGAGCATCCCGCTGACTCGGGTGCGGCCGCGCCTGCTCACCAGCCGGGCCGTGCGTCAGCAGGTGGGTGACGCGTTCCTGGGTTGGACGCGCCACCTTCCCGCCGAGCACCTGGACGTCGTGGAGCTGGAGGGCGAACACGCCACGGTGCTTCACCCGCCAGAAGTGGACCTCCTGGCGGAGGGGCTCCTCAGCGGAAGCGGCCTTCCAACCAGGTCTTCGTGAAGATGTTGGGGCTGAGTGGCGCCAGCTCCACCTCGTCGTAACGCACGGTGAGCTGGGTGCCCTCGGCCTCTTCCACCTCGAGCACCTCGCGCATCAGGAACACCGGCCGGTTGTCCGCGGCCGGGTCCTTGATTTTCTGGTAGCCGCGAATGATGTCGGTGCGCAGGGTGCGGCCCGAGGGCGCGTAGCCCACGCGCTTGACGATGTTGAAGTCGGGGTCCACCCAGATGCGCAGCTGCGGGAAGGACGCCTCCATGCCCGGCCGCACCTTGAGGAACAGCTTGCGGAACTTCGTGCCCGCCGCCTCCTCCTCGCCCTCGTCCTGCACCTCGTAGGTCTCCAGCAGGTGCGAGCGGTCGAAGTCCTCTTCACAGGAGATGGTGTTGACGATGTTGCCGCGCGACGTGGTGCGCTGCCAGTGGCCCACGGACGGGTCGTACTCCCACAGGTTGCGGCCGATGCGCAGGTAGCCGCCACCCGCCATGTTGCGCGGCTTGGTGATGTAGATGAGCAGGTCCCGCGAGGAGTCGCGGCGGAACACCAGCATCTCCAGGAGCGCCTCCGAGCCGTCCTTGCGCTTCTCGCGCAGGCGCACCGTGCTCTTGAAGTCGCTCTTGAGCGCCATGCGCTCGTCCACGCGACGAATCACGTCCTCCGCGGACAGGGCGGCCTTCGTCTCCGGCGGTTTCGGAGCCTTCTCCTCGGCCCCGGCCAGGGGGGCGAGCACGACGGCGAGCAGGACGGCGAGACGGCGGACGGACGTCGGCATCACAGGGCCTCCATGGCGGACCGCGGGGTCAGCGAAGCGGCACGCGCCGCGGGAACGATGGTGGCAAGCCCCGCGCCGATGGTGACGAGCACCACCGACAGCAGGCCCAGGCCCAGGCTGGGCGCCAGGGGCAGCGTGCCACTGAAGAACAGGTTGGAAATCTCACCCTGCAACGGCACCGCGCCGCGCAGCGCCACGCACAGGCCCGAGGCCAGCACGGCGCCCAGCGTCGAGCCCACCAGCCCCAAGAGCAGCCCCTCCATGAGGAACAGGGCCACCAGGCTCCGGCGATGCATGCCCATGGCGCGCAGCGTGCCAATCTCCCGCGTGCGCTCCCGCACCGCGACGCTGAGCGCGACGAACAGGCCAATCACCACCAGCACCAGCACCACCGCGCTCACCAGCACCGCCAGCGCGGCCAGGCCCAGCGTGACGAAGGACAGGAAGGAGGACTCGTCCTCCCACGTGCTGACGTCCAGCCGCTGTCCGCGCCAGCCCTCGCGCAAGAGGGGCATCTGCTTCTCCGCGTAGGACTCGTTCGTGGCGGGGAGCACGTCGAAGCCCGCGCCGCGCAGCGACTCGCGCAGCGTGTCCCCCAGCGCGTCCACGTCCACCGGCGTGTCACCGCACACCAACTGCAACACACCCGCGGAGCCCGGCTTGTAGCCGTCCAGTTCGCGCAGCGTGTCGTTGGAGACGAGCAGGCCCGCGGACTCGCCCAAGAGGCCCGCCTTCTCGGTGATGGCCACCACCTCCACGTCCAGCGCGTTGCGGCGACCGCCGCCCACCGGCTGCGCGAAGAGGGTGGCGATGTCGCCTGGCTTGACCTGGAGGCGCTCGGCCAGCGTGGTGGAGATGGCCAGGGTGCGCGGCCGGGCCAGCGACTCCAGGCTGCCGGACGCCACCCGGAAGCGCTCCAGCGCCCCGCGCTCTCCCACGACGTCCATGCCCACCAGGAAGGAGCCCGTGCGGCGACGGCCCGCGCCCGCCAGCGCGAAGCTGCGGCCACGCTCGCGCACCGAGCAGCCCTCCGGGACGCTCTTCGCCAGTACGCCTCGCACCTTCGCCGCGTCGCCCACCACCGGGGCGATGGAGTCCGGGTGCACCTTGAAGAAGCCGCCGACATTCAGGTCGCCACTGATGAACGTGGTGATGGCCTCGCGCTGGGCCGCGGCCACTCCCGCTGACAGCGACGACACGGAGACGATGACGCCGCTGGCCGCGGCGGCGATGCCCAGCAGCAAGAGCGCCCGCTCCCGGTGGGCGAAGAGGTTGCGCAGGGCGAGTTGGATGAGGGAGAGCATGGGTCAGTCCTCCCTCTTGCGCATCGCCACGGCGGGAGGCACCGAGCTGCCGCGCCACGCGGGCACCAGGGACGCCACCACCACCACGCCCACCACGCCCAGCCACACCGCCGCGCCCTGCCCCAGGGACAGCCGGGGCATCAGCACCGGGCCGCCCATGAAGAACTGGAGGGACTCGTCCGTGACGCCGATGCCGTCTCCCATCGTCCCGAACAGCAGCGCCGCGGCGATGGCCAGGCCCACGCCCGCGCCCAGCCCGCCCAGCAGCAACCCCTCGGTCAACAACGAGCCGAAGACGTCGCTCCGCTGCATTCCCACCGCGCGCATCGTCCCCACCTCACCCACGCGCTCCTGCGCGAGGAGCAGCAGCGTGCCGGCGGAGACCAGCACGACGAACAGACACAACATGACGGAGAAGCCGAGCAGCACCACTCGCGTCAGGCCCACCACCTCGCTGACGAAGCCGCCCGCCGCCTCCCAGTCCACCGTCGTCAGCGGCACCGACGCGCTCGTCGCCCGCTGGACGACGTCCATGGCCACCGCCTCCGGGTTCGCCTCTGGCGTCACCACCACGGCCGCCTGGAGCACGCTGCCTCCGCGCAGCTCCGTCGCGGAGAACGTCTCCGGCCACGCGCGGGCGCGAGGGAAGTCGGGCACCTCCGACGAGGGCTTCTCCGGCGTCTCGACCTCCACCACGGTGGCCGGCTTGAGCAGGTCCACCTCCGACTCCGGCAGGAAGTCCAGGCCAAGCGACTGGGCGTCGCGCTTCGCCTCCTCCATCAGCTCCGGCGACAGGCGGCCCGACAGGTAGCGCGCGCTCACCAGGTCCATGAGGCTGAGCGTGTTGACGCGGCTGGAGTCTCCGCCGAGCCCCCGGAAGCGGTACGTGCCCCAAATCTTGAGCGGCACACCATTGACGAGTGAGTCCAGGCCCTTGAGCACCACGGTGTCCCCGGGCTTCACGCGGTACAGCGGCAACAGCGGCGCCAGCTCCGCGTAGAAGAGCTGGTGACGCGTGGCGAAGTTGGCGTCATCGAGTTGCAGGAACTCGCGCCACAGGGCCTCCGCCTCGCCAGGGTGTCCCAGCACGCGGGTGAGCACCGCGCGCGCGGCATCCGAGCGCTCCGCGTCCACGCGGGCCAGCAGGTCCGGCAGCTCCGCCGACGCGCGGTCCACCAGTGTGCGCAGCCGTTCGTCCTCCGCGAGCAACGCGCCCCGGTCCAGCTCCCGCTTCAGCTCATCCAGCCGCGCGGCGACCGGCAGCTTGAAGCGCTGCTCGTACAGGCCGTGCCCCAGGAGCAGGCCCCGGTGTCCCGGGGGTGGCAGCGTGCCCGTCACCAGCTCGAAGCGGGGGAAGGCGCGGACGAACTGATTCAAATCGCTGCCCAGGTACTCGATGTCGATGGACTCGCCCTCGCCCACCTGCCGCGCGACGTGGTTCTCCAGGTACTCGAGCGCGGCGAGCGGCTGGGCGCCAAAGCGCTCCCAGAACGCGGGCGTCGTCGCCTCCTCCAACGCCGCGCGGTCCATGCGCGCCTCGTCGGCGGTGAGGAAGGCCTCCGCCTGCCGGTCCGCGTCACGCGCCACGTCCCGCAGCGTGCGTTGCAGATCCGCCGCCAGCCTCGCCAGCCGCGCGTCGCGCTCCGGCGAGGGGGGCTGACGCGCCACGGCACGCGCGGTGGAGAGCTTGTCGTCCAGGTAGTTGCCCCGGAACGTGGCGCCCATGCCCACTTCCAGCGGCACGACGTCACTCACCCCGGGCGTCTCGCGCACACGGGCCTCGGTGGCGGGATAGTCCGGCAGGGGCACCAGCACGGGTGCGCCCGTGGGCCCCGTCACCACCACGGCGGACTCGGTGGACTGGGAGTTGTAGACGAGGAAGTGGCCCGCGCCACTCTCGATGACACTGCGCTGGGTCCCCTCGGAGATGCCCGCCACCATCGCGAACCCCAGGGTGAGCAGCAGCGCGGAGCCGAGCGCCAGCAGGGCCACCACCCAGCTCCGAGGTCGGGCCACGACGCTCTGGAGCGCGAACGACAGCAACGTCACTGGAGACTCCTCGCGATGCGGACCCTGCACACTCGCCCCGGCGGGGCGGGCGGCGTCCTCGACCGGACGTGGAGGCCGGACGATAGAGAACCCCTTCGAGCGATACAAGCCACACGCCCTGGATGGTTGCGCGACGCGAGAAGGACAGACCAAGCTGCACGCCGCCTCCTCCCTCTCCCGAGACAGCGCATGACGGCCTCCCCCAGCCCCTCCCTCGCGCAGTCACTCCATTTCTGGGCGCGCAATGCCGCCAACGAGTCCGCGCTCCTGCGAGCCTCCCTGCGCCTGGGCCTCTTCGACGCACTTCCGGTGCAGGGCAGCTCCACTCCGTGTTCCGTCGAAGCGCTCGCTACCGCGACGGGGACCTCCGCCCGAGGACTGAGGGCCCTGCTCGAGCTGCTGGTGTGTCTGGGTTACGTCTCCCAGGATGACTCGCGGCGCTTCGCCCTGACGCAAGGCGCGGCGGCGTTCCTGCGCGACAGCGCCTTCCTCCAGCGGCTCGAGGCCGAGCAGGAGTGGGGGGGCCCGGTGGCCCTGCTCGACGAGGCGGTGAAACACGGCGAGCCCGTGCAGCACGCGGGAAGGCGCTGGGACGTGCTCGGACACTTGCGCGCGCTGTTCCTGGAGGCCTCGGCGCCCGCTTCCAGCACGGAGGCGGAGGACTTCTTCGACCGCTTCGCCCGGAGCGGCGCGCGCACGCAGGTGCTCATCACCTCCGGGCGGCTGGGCCTGCTGGAGCTGCTCGCGTCGGCGCCGCGCACGTTGCCGGAGCTGGGCGCGGCCACCTACCTGAGTACGGGCGGGCTGCGCGTCGTGGTGGAGGTGCTGGAGAAGCTGGGCCTCGCGACGCGGGAGGGCGAGGCCTTCGGGTTGAGCGCGGAGGCGCGGAGGCTGCTGGACGGCAAGGCGCTGGCGTACATGGTGCGCTCGCTGAGCGTGTCCGCGCAGTACACGGAGGCGCTGGAGCGACTGGACGAGACGGTGCGCGAGGAGCGCTTCATCCTGGACCTGAAGGACCCGGAGGTGAGCCGGCGCTTCTACGCGGACAACTCCAATCAGATTACGGCGGTCTTCGCGTCGCACTTCCAGCTCAGTCGCAAGGCGGCCACCACGCTCTCGAAAGCGCACCCGCTGGAGGGCGCGGCGGTGCTGGACATCGGCACCGGCTCCGGCGTGTGGGGCGCGGCCTTCGCGCGCGCGACGCCGACGACCCACGTCACCTACTTCGACCAGGCGGTGGTGCTCGAGCAGGTGCGCGCAAACCTGGAGCGGCTCCAGGTGGCGGACCGGGCGCGCTTCTGGCCCGGGGACTTGTTCACCCACGACTTCGGGGAGGCCGCCTTCGACGTCATCATCCTCCCCCAGGTGCTCAACGTCCTGCGGCCGGAGAGCCTGCCCGGCCTGTTCGCGCGCGTGGCCCGGGCCCTCAAGCCCGACGGCGTGCTGCTCATCGCCGAGTACGTGCTCAACGAGCGCCGTGACGGCCCCCTGGACCACCTGTACTTCGGCCTGCGTCGGTTCATGACCAACGAGGGCGACCTGCTGTCCGCCTCCGAGTACGCGCGGCTGCTGGAGGTGGTGGGCCTGTCCTCTTCCGTCTGCATCCCCCTGCCCACGCAGGAGATGATTTTCGCCGCGCGCCCCGGGGTGAACCTTCCCACGCGGCTGGCGGACTGAGCACGCACCGCGTCACGGGCCTTCCACCCAGGGCCTGTCCCCGTGGGAATCCGGGCCGCTCGCTTGCTCGTGGCGCGGCACCCCGACTAGCGTCGCTCCTCCCTCGCGTTCGAGTCAGACCCCTGAAAGGTCCCGATGCGCGCCGTGCCGAAGGTGGACAGTCCAGGCTCCGTGGCCTTGCCCGAAATGGGCGAGCGCGGCGCGTCCATCGCCACGAAGCTGCGCGGTCGGTTCGCCCGGCGGGTCGCCTCGCTGGGCTACCACTCGCACTCGTTGCCGGCGGGCGTGGGACACCTCCTCTTGCACGTGGGCCTGGCGGCAGCCGCGGCCCTGGGCACGGCGCGGTTGATGGCGGACCACCCCTTGGCGGGCTGGGTGCTCTACCCGCTGGTGGCCTTCTTCATCGGCACGCGCTTCCGAGCGCTGGGCAACATGCTGCATGAGGCCTGTCACGGCATGTTCGTGCGCGGCAAGCGCCGCAACCGCGTCTTCGGCCACCTGCTGGCCGTCATCGACCTGACAGCGCTGGAGCCGTACACGCGCGAGCACTTCACGCACCACCTGCACCTGGGTGACGCACAGAAGGATTTGGACTTCGCTTCCCGGCGCCGCTTCGGCTTCGCGGAGGCGGACCGGCCGTTCGTGAAGGACCATCTGCTGCGGCCCCTGTCGCTGATGCACCTGCCCGCCTTCCTGCGGCCCGTGTTCTTCCACCGCACGGACCCGTGGGCGGTGACACTCACCCGGTGGGCCTTCCTCGCGGGGCTGGTGGCGCTGGCGCAGTGGGGCATCGGCTGGAAGGCGTTCGCCCTCTTCTACGCGCTGCCGTACCTGGTGCCGTATCAGGTCATCCGCTACTGGTCGGACGCGGTGGACCACGCGGGCGTCATCGGCTCGCCGGACGAGTTCCACCGCTCCCGCAACCACGTCTTCGCGTGGGGCTGGCTCAACCGGGTGCTGTTCCCCCGGCATGACCAGTACCACCTGACGCACCATCTGTTCCCCGCCGTGCCCACCGCGTTCCAGGGCCGCGTGCACCAGATGCTGATGGAGGACGCGGACTACTCCGCCCGCGACCACTCCTTCGCCGCGCTGCTGCGGTAGCGCTACCGGGCCGTCGCCCGCTCAATCACCTCGAGCGCCTCCGCGAAGTGCGCCGGCGCCGCGCCCAAACCCAGCCGGAAGCCGTGCCCCCGCTCCAGGGGATGCGCGCCGTGGGGCTCGCCAACCTCCATGGCGCTCAGCGGCAGCACGAACACGCCCGCGGCCGCCAGGGCCTCCAGCCGGGCAGAAAACGCCGCCGGCTCCATGGCGTCCCGCACGCCGATGCAGGTGACGAGGCCGCCCTGCGGCGCGGTGCCGTACACGCCCCGCGAGCGCTCCAGGAACGCGGCCAGCGTGCGCCGGTTCTGGAGCCAGTCCTCCCGCGCGCGATGCAGCGCGGGGCTGTGCAGGTCCTTGAGGACTTCGTACGAAATCCACTCCGTCACCGGGTTCACCGTGTGCGTCGTGTAGTTCTTCTCGTTCTGCATCAGCGCCAGCATCTTCGTGTCGCCCACGCACCAGCCGATGCGCAGCCCCGGACACCCCAGGCACTTGATGAACGAGCCCGTGACGAACGAGCGCGTGCCCGGCCGCCAGACGGTGGGCCCCAGCACCGCGTCCTCCGAGGACAAGAAGCGGTAGTGCTCGTCGCCCACCACCGTGGCGCCATGGGCTTCGGCCCACGCCGTCACCGCGCCCAGCAGGTCCGCGTCCAGCACCAGGCCGCTCGGGTTGTGGGGCGTGTTGATGATGACGGCGTCCGGGCGCTCGCGCTCCAGGCACTCCAGCCACTCGGCCGCGTCGATGGACGGCTGGCCCTGGGCATTCCAACGCACGGGCAGCTTCACCCACTGCGCGCCCTGCTGCATGGGCAGCTCATAGAGGAGCTGGAACGCGGGCCACGCCAGCGCCACCTTGCGCGGACGGAGCTGACGGAACAGCAACAGCAGCGCCTCGCTGGTGCCGGTGGTGATGAGCACGTTGTCCCGCGTGGCACCCGGGTGCATGGCGGCCACCAAATCCCGCAGGTCCGCGCGCCCCCAGTTCGGACTGTCGCGCAGGAGCGTGGATAGGAAGACCTCCGACGCCTGGGCGGCACTCACCCCCGAGCCCGTCAAGAGCTCGCCCACCGTGACGGGACGGCCTCCGGACTCTCCCAGGTTGTAGCGCGCGGTGAACCGCGAGCCCTCCAGGTAGTCCTCCATGAAGAATGAACGCAGCGGTTCCATCTCGACTCCGGAAGTGAAGACTCAGGCGGCCGTCACGGCGGCGCTGGGGACCACGGGCCAGGCGACATCACCGCGATGGGCGACGACGACTTGCTGGATGGGCATGTCGAAGCCTCGCGCGGACGACAGTCCCACGGGCGTCAGGAGCGCGCGGAACTCCGGCAGGGACAACACGTCGCCCTCGTTGGACACGTAGCGCCGCAGCGAGAAGTAGAGCGCGTCGAGCGGCCCATCCCGCCGGTCCGTGAGCAGGTAGCCCGAGATGAGCAGCAGCCCTCCGGGCCGCAGCGCCCGCGCGAGCTTCGCGAAGAAGCCCGGCAGGGCCTCGGGCGGCAGCGCGGGGATGATTTGCGGCAGGAGGATGACGTCGTATTCCGCCTCGCCGTAGTCCACCGTGAGGCAGTCGCCCTCCCACAGCCGAGAGCGAGCCTCCAGCTTCAGCTTCGTCAGGTGCGGGCGCACCGCGTCCAGCACGTGGGGCGAGTCCAGGTACGTCACATGCGTCGTGGGCGCCGCCAGCCCGAAGGCCGCGCCCCACACGCCGGAGCCCGTGCCCACGTCCAGCACCCGCGCGCCCGCGAGCGAGCGCATGGAACCCACCAGCTCCGCCGCCTTGCGACTCAGCCGCAGATGCGAGGCGAAGATGCTGGAGATGCGCGACGCGTTCTCCTGGTAGATGCGGCGCGCCGTCTCGGGCTGCCTCAAGTCCAACCGGAAGCGATGCTCACGCACCGCCTCGTCCAGGT
The DNA here is from genome assembly GCF_013336645.1 of Myxococcus sp. CA039A. Classification (NCBI taxonomy): domain Bacteria; kingdom Pseudomonadati; phylum Myxococcota; class Myxococcia; order Myxococcales; family Myxococcaceae; genus Myxococcus; species Myxococcus sp. CA039A. The sequence goes on from NZ_JABUMQ010000187.1 coordinate 19,237, forward strand.
GCCCGAAGGCCTCCCAGTAGGCCATGGTCGCCGGCAGCGCGCGCTGGAAGTACGGCAGGCTCGTCGCATCCAGCATCCGCGCCGCGGACTCCGTGAAGCCCCAGCGGCCGTCCTCTTCGCGCGTGACGTCCAGCGTGGCCAGCACGCCCAGCAGCACACCCAGCCCCTCCGGATGCGCGCCCAGCTCGGCCGCCAGCGTGGCCTTCGGCGCGGATGACTCCACCAGGCGCGCCAGCAGGCCCAGCTCGGCCGCCGTCACCAGTGCCTGGGTGCGCGCGAAGTTGCGCGCGAAGCGGTCATGAAAGTCCTCCGCCTCCGGGCCGGGCGCGGGCGGCAAGGGCTCCAGGAACAGCGCGCGGTACCAGCCGAGCAGGTCGCGCCCATCCACCGGGCCACCCGTGCGCACCGCCTCCGGCAGCTTCGCCACCACATGCCACCAAGCGAGGACGTTCCGCAGCCGCGCGGTGAAGGCGTCCTGCGCGAGGAACGCCGCGGTGGCATCCGCGAGCGAGTAGCCCCGCACCTCCTCCAGCCGCACGAAGCCCAGGCCCACCAGGGGCTCGATGACGGCGCGCACTCCGCGCGCGTTCGCTCCCAGCTGTCGAGCCAGGGCCTCCAGCGACACGGGCACCGCGCCGGGTCCCCGGGGAAGCTTGTCGAGCAACCCGAGCGAGAATGCGGCCTGGAGCGCCGCGGACTCGTTGCTCGCGTCACGGGCGAGGAAGTTGAGCTGCTGGACGAAGGCGGGCGACACGGCGGGCTTCGACATGGACTCTCCTTCAGACCCAGCGGAACCAGCGCAGCGCGGCCACCATCGGAAGCACCGTCCAGGCGGCGAGCACCGCCATGGGCATGCCCAGCGTCATCAGCGACGTGCCTTCCAGCATGATGGAGCGCAGCGAGTCATTGAGCGCCGTCAACGGCAGCGCGCGGATGAGCGGCTGCATCCAGCCGGGGAAGTTCTCCGACGCGAAGAAGACGCCGGACAGGAACATCATCGGCATGGAGACGAGGTTGACGAGGCCGCCCACCGACTCCTCGTTGCGCGCGCGGATGGACACCAGCAGCGCCAGCGAGGCGAAGCACATGGCCCCCAGCAGCCCCACGCCCAGGAGCGCGAAGTAGCTGCCGAACATGGGCACGCCGAAGAGCCAGCGAGCGAAGGCGCAGAAGAAGGCGACCTCCAGCACCGCGAAGACCGTGCGCCCCAAGAGGAAGGCGAGGAAGAAGTGCGAGCGGGACATGGGCGTGCCCGCCAGGCGCTTGAGCAGCTTGCCGCCGCGCATCGACACCAGCGGCACCGCCAGCGCCCACAGGCTGGAGGACATCAACGACATGCCGAGCAGCCCGGGGATGAGGAAGTCGATGTAGCGATTGCCCGGCTCCGACACCGGCGTCGTCTTCACCGCCTCCAGTCGAGGTGCGTCCGGAGCCCGCGCCAGGGCCTGGGACACCAGCAGCCGCGCGGTGCGTCCCTCGGGCTGGCTGGGGTCCACCAGCGCCTCGGGACTCAAGTCACCGGGCACGAGCACCAGCGACACCCGCCCTCGGGCGAGCATGCGCCGCGCCTCGGCGGCGTCCAGCACCTGGGCCTCCAGCTCCGGTGTCCCCTCCAACCGGGCGAGCAGCGCCGGGGCCCCCGGCCCGTCGGTGACAGCCACGCGCACGGGCGACAGCGACTCGTTGCGGAAGGCCAGCCCCAGCACCAGCGTGGTGACGATGGGGAAGATGAACGTCCAGAAGAACACCTCGGGCTGGCGCCACAGCACCCGCAGCCGCATCAGCACCAGTTGTCCCAGCGAGCCCATCACGCCGCCTTCTCCTCGGTGCCCTCGCGAAGCGAGCGCCCCGTCAATCCGATGAACACGTCATCCAGCGTGGACCTGCGCGTGGACAGGTGCCGCAGCCGGGCGCCCGACAGCTCCACCTCGCGCAGCACCGAGGGCAGCGCCACATGCAGCTCCTTCACCCGCAGGGAGAGCCGGTCCGCGTGGAGCTGCGCCGAGACGACCGCCGGCAGCGGGCGCAGCCGCTCCAGGTCCAACGCGGGGTCCGCCTCCAGCTCGATGACCTGATCGGCCCCCAGCGAGGCGATGATTTCCCCGGGCGTCCCGCGCGTCATGACCCGGCCCTTGTCGATGATGACCAGCCTGTCACAGAGGACCTCGGCCTCGTCCATGTAGTGCGTGGTCAGCACCACCGTGCGGCCTCGCGCCTTGAGCGCCACCACCACGTCCCACAGCGCCCGGCGCGACTGTGGGTCCAACCCCGTCGTCGGCTCGTCCAGGAAGAACAGGTCGGGGTCTCCCGCCAGGCCCAGCGCCAGGGCCAGCCGCTGCCGCTGCCCGCCTGACAGCTTGCCCACCCGCGCCCCGCGCTTCTCGCCGAGCTGCACCATTCCAATGAGCTCCTCGACGGGGAGCGGGCGCGGATAGAAGGAGGCGAACATCTTCACCGTCTCCTCCACCGTGAGGTGTTCCACCAGCCGAGTCTCCTGGAGCGTCAGGCCGATGCGCTGGCGCAACTGCGTGGCGGAGCGCTTCCAGTCCAGGCCGAGCAGGCGCACGTGACCGGAGGTGGGCTCCTGGAGTCCCTCGAGGATTTCGACGGTGGTCGTCTTGCCGGCGCCGTTGGGGCCGAGCAGACCCACGCACTCGCCCCGGCGGATGTCGAGGTCGATGCCATCCACGGCGACGACGTCACCGAAGCGCTTGACCAGTCCCTTCACCTCGATGGCGAGTTCGTCTGGGGATGTCATAGGGGGGTGGCGGCAGTATGGCCC